>JASFOC010000312.1:0-3968 GCA_050116715.1 Gammaproteobacteria bacterium | reverse complement strand
ACAGCCATCCCGCCGATTGAGCCTTCAATAGCAACAGCGACCCCGGGCCTGGCAGGGTTGCCGTCAGTGCGACCGGATCAGCAGACCCTGAAGCTTGCAGAGACACGCCAGCACCATCAGCCCGGTTCCGACCTGAAACAGGGTCATGGTCGTATAACCTGCGGTGAGGTACAAACCAAGCAGCCTTGCGACGCCAGCGCCGACACACAGCAGTATCCCAGCCAGAGCAGAAATATTCCCAACAAGCATTATCATTTTTTCCATCTTGCCCCCCAATGAAAACCGGAATCAAACGGCAATTGCCATCCGCCGATAAGATACGTCCCTATGCTCGATCTTACCAGCCCTGTTACGACTGAATCGTTGTTGCTGCAGCCTGCCTGCGATGCTTCCAGCGCATCATCTGCTTGCGTGCGAGGTGTTTCAGCAGCAATGCGGGCGGCATTCGCAGCCAGTGGGAGCGTACGTAGAGCAGCCATTGGGCAACAGCAGTGCGGCGCTGCGGAAAATCCGGATGGTCTGGCACCATAACCATCGAAACCAGCCGGTCCATCAGATGCAGGACCAGGCGCGGCGGTGCACCGGCACCGATAGCGGCCATCGCCGCGGCCGGGATATCGGCCCCGAGCAGGCTTTGCGCATAGCGCATCGCATAAAACAGCGGTCGCTGCAGATTCTGCTCACGGGCACGCAGTACCAGAGTTTCCCAGAAATCGCGCCGGTGGCCAAAACAGCCAAACAGGTCAGCCAGATCTACCAGATCACGAAGGCCATTGATGAACTCCCCGTCATAGAACAAATGAACGGCACTGTGCAGCACCATGTCCACCGGCTGCAGCACCCGCAATCTGTAATCTTCCAATGGAATGCTGTCGCGAAAGAGTTTCTCAGGGTCCGGGTTGAGCCGACTGGTCAGGGGTGAGATGGTGTGGTGGATATCCACCTCGAAGCCCCGCTCCGGATGACGCAGGGGGGGCAATTCATGCATCCAGGTGCGGTAATATCGCTGGTCATATTCTTCCAGCTTGACGCTTTCCCAGCCGCTGCCAAGCAGCCGCTGCTCCACACTATCCAGCGCCGCCGCGGGCACCAGCAAGTCAACATCCGACAATAGCCGGCCCCGGGCCGGCGGCAGACCGGCAAGGATATAGGCGCTACCCTTGAGCAGCACCAGTGACACCTCGCTTTCCTGCAGCGCGGCAAGGACCCGGTTGATTTCCCACCGCGCCGCTCGCTGGCGCCAGTTAACAAACACCCTGGCTGCCGCCAAGTGGTCCAGTACTCTGGCCGGCAATTCTGACTCAAGTTTCATCTCTTCCATGATCACGGCGAGCCGCCCTAGCAGACGGGTACGTCGCGCCAGGCGCAGCAGGAGGTCCCATGCCTCAACATCCAGTCTGGCTGCGTGTACCGGATCGCGCAGTGCCGTGAGCAGGATATCCGCACCGTGCTTGCCAGTGTGAACGTATGCCGTCATCCGTCTGCAAGCCGGTTCATGGTCTCGACGGCCTCATCCAGGTTACTGTAGGAGAGGATGTAACAGTCGCAGTTACGTACCAGCCGCGTCACACTCTGAAAACCCTGCAGCCCGAGCAACTGGTAGTTGAAAGAATTATTGGCAAGCTTCAGGAATGCCTGTGGCTTTGGGATCGGCTGCAACCGAAGCGACGCACCGGCCAGGTAACGGGGAAATACCAGCCAGCCCGGTGGCGCCGTAACCGATGCCTGTTGTACGCAGGAATCGGGGGTACGCAAATGCGCGACGGTCCCCTTGCGGGTACCGGGAAACTCAGGGCCAATCTCCACATCCGGCGCAAAGGCGCGAATCACCCCGATGGAACGGTTCTTCAGCGGCAGAGGGCGTGGCAGCGGTATAAGCTGGCCATCCGCATGTCGCAGCAGACCAAACTCATCGGAAAACAGCCGCCATCCGCGGCTGACGAGCGCCGCACACAGGGTACTTTTACCACAGCCCGGCCAGGCTGGTAACAGCAGAACCCGGCCATTGCGCTCCACCGCGGCTGAATGCAGCATGAGGAACTGGTGCGCCTGCATGGCAATGCCCCAGTTCAGGCCCCACTCGAACAGGGGAAAAGCATGGCTCAGGGGATAGGGCAAAAACGGCGTCTGGCCATCCAGAAGAAATTGCACCTGGGGACGCCACCAGCAACGCAAACCGCGCGGCCGCAACAGATGCACATGGAAATCGGCTATAGCCGGAGTCAGCACCAATGGAAACTGTCCATAGAAGCGCAGGAACTGGTCTGCGAACCTCTCGACTCTGGAGCAGAGATGGACGTCGAAGGGGCCGGTCCGAATCTGTATCCCCGTCTCTGCAAGACGGTGCCGGAAATCATCGAGAGGGAGTTCAGCAAGCCTCACCAGGCTGACTTCTCGACCAGCCCCGCGGACTGTAGCTGTTGCAGCAGTCTTGTGATGTCCATCACGAACGCTTCATCACAGGACACACCCGCTTCCGTGCAAATCATCTCGGCCAGCTGCCTGGCACTACAGCTGTGGCCATCAAGTTTCCTGAGCAGGCGTGCGGTCGAATCCGGCAACAGGTGGGTTTCTCCCGACAGGCTGTCGAAGACTGCATGCTGCTCACCCCAGCTCTCCCAGAAGAGCGTGCCATTGGCGAGGGTTGACCAACACAGTTCTGCTGCGTTCTGCCCGGAAGCTTGCATGAGCCATCAAGCCTTTAACAGTCCTTCAGACGCACTGGGTATCTAATGGCTGACACGATCCATAATGCCAGAACAAGCATGGCAAGCAGGTGACAGGTACATACCAGTAATCGAGAGAAATGCCGGATCTTGCTCCCTGTTGCTAGCCCTGGATGTTGAAATTGGGATCCACCGAGCACAGGCAGGAGCCTGTGATTGGACTAGCCTGCGTGTCCTGTACCAGAGTGATTCTGGGGTAGTAGGTAGCCCCGATTATCTCGCCATCAAGAGACGCTACATAAACCAGCAGATAGACATCCTTGCCGGCGTCGATGTCGGTTGGCCGGATTGTCGGCGTTACCGTGGCACCGCTTTCGTCTATACATTCCCAAACACCGGCCTTGTTGACGCAATAGAAATTTGTTGCGCTATCCCAGTAATTTTTCAGGTTGTTAGTGGTGTTGACAAGGGTTGAAGTGTCATCGTAGCAATCCCATCCGGTTATATCGTCCCAGGCTGCTGTTGAGTCTTTGTTCCTGATACAGTACCAGGTCTTGCTGGTTCCCGATGTCTTCACGACTTTCCTGCCCGCCTTGCCAACAATGCGAACCCACTGGTCAAGCGCTGTCTCGTCGGGACTATCACCGAAAACCTGGTCTTCAGGGCCAAGTTCAATCGCGGCCCTTTCTGCGTCCTGCTCGATACATATGTGAAGACTGGCAGCGGCTGCAGCTGCCGCAGCACCGCTGCGCAAGGTCATGATAGCCGGCACAAAGGCTGCCGATGCCTTGATAAGCCTGCGTCGCTCAGCAAGGGCAACATCACTATCCGCCGTCTTCTCAACCAGCCGGGTATCAGATTTGCGGTTTCGTGGTAGTTCCTTATCCTTGTCCATAAGATTGACACCTCTAGATTCCCGGCTTCAAGCCGGGCAGATACATGTAAATAAAACAAACGGAATCCCAATAGACACTTGATCCATAAAATAATCCAGGCTGGAAGAGTTCATAATTAAAAATCAAGCGTGAGTTTAGATCTCAAGTGTTAGAATTCTGACGCTTTATGCCAGTTTAGCGCGAATTAAACAAAACGCAACAGCAGCCGGTGCCCCTTCAAGATAGTCCTTGTGACCAGAAGGCCGCAGGTGTCCCGGAATAGCCTCCAAATAATCACAAGGCATTGATTGTTTTGATATTTAATTATATCCCCCTGCTTCCTTGCAAGCATAATGCAGCCCAACTTTTTTAATTTGTCAGTGCCAAAGCAAGCGAATCCGCGAATGAAGGATCACGGACTGGCTTC
>JASFOC010000311.1:0-3986 GCA_050116715.1 Gammaproteobacteria bacterium | reverse complement strand
TGGCGTGCAGGCCGCTGGCTTCCGGGTGATTCACGGGCGGCAATATTTCAGTGTGTCAGGTTGTGAACTTCCGTAAATATCCATGGTCACAGGATTTGAACACATTTAGGTGTTCCCGCTCCCCTCCCTGGGCGGTGATTCCTCCAACCCGGCAACTCCGGGTTAACTTGAAGCCCCGGCTCATATCCCCCTTGAGCCGGGGTTTTTTATGTGCCCGTGACAGATATGCTTGAATGTATCGAGGCGCCGTTACTCAATGACCGAACCCGTCAGGTCCTCTGCTGTAATTCCCAGCCAGTCGTCAAGCTTTTCCCGTGCCGCATCTGTCCCGTCGCGGGTGAGGGCAGAAAACAGCTGCAGGCTCGACCCGGGATGCAGCACCTGGAGCTGGCGGCGCACCTGCAGCAGGGCTGCCTTGGCCGCGCCACGCTTGAGCTTGTCCGCCTTGGTCAGCAGCACATGGGTCTGGAGGCCGGCGGCACAGCACCAGCGCAGGACCAGCTGATCGAACTCTTTCAAAGGATGGCGTATATCCATCAACAGAAACACGCCGACCAGCGACTGACGGGTTTCGAGGTAGCGGGCAATGTGCTGCTGCCATTGCTTCTGCATGGATTTGGATACTTTTGCATAGCCGTAGCCAGGCAGGTCGACCAGCCGCAGGTTGTCCTTCACCGAGAAAAAGTTGATTTCCCGGGTGCGCCCCGGCGCCTTGCTGATGCGTGCTAGCGAGCGTTGGCTGGTGATGACGTTGAGCGCACTGGATTTGCCGGCATTGGAACGGCCGGCGAACGCGATTTCGGCGCCGGTATCCGCAGGTGCGCTGCGCAAATCGGGTGTGCCGAGCAGGAAGCGGGTTTGCTGATAATGGTTTTTCATAGCCTGCTGCACATTAGACGCGAGTCCACGGCCGTTGCAAGGTGAAGTTGCCGGGGTTTCCACGGTTGACCCGTTGCGTCACGGCGGGTATAAAAAGGACCCTTTTTGCCGGCATGCATCACATGGTGAAGCCTGCGGCGCATGCGCAGCATCTGCACCCATCCGCGCAGGTGCGAACAGGAGTACCTGGAAATGAAAAATTGGCTAGTAATAACAATGGCTTTTCTTATGTCTGTGGCCCAGATGACCGCTCATGCAACGGGCGATCCGGACGCCGGAAAGGCCAAGTCGGCTGCCTGTGCGGCCTGCCACGGCGCTGATGGCAACAGCCTGAACCCGGAGTGGCCGAAACTGGCCGGGCAGCACGAATCCTATATCGTTAAACAGCTGACCTATTTTTCTGATGGCGAGCGCGACAATGCGACCATGAAGCCGATGGCGAGTGGTTTGACGGAGCAGGATCGGGAGGACCTGGGCGCTTACTACGCGAGCCAGACCGTATCCCCGGGCATGGCCGACCCGGAACTCGTCACGCTGGGAGAAAAAATCTACCGCAGCGGTAATCCGGAAAGTGGCGTTGCGCCCTGCATGGGTTGCCATGGTCCGAATGGAGCGGGTAACCCGGCGGCAAGGTATCCGGCGCTGCGCGGTCAGCATGCCAAGTACACCGAGAACCAGCTGCACGGTTTTGCTGAAGGCAAGCGCGTCAACGAGAATGCCGTCAAGATGATGCAGATCCTTGCGTCACGCATGACCAACCGGGAAATCCGCGCTGTCGCAAGTTATATCCAGGGCCTGCATTAATCCGGCAGTGCCCACCCCGCCCGCCGGGCGGGGTGGGGCAGGTAGTCCAAGCGGTCCTTCATGAGTACCTGTCAACCCGGGCGATGACACCCGCATCCCCGGCTCCCTCGCCAGTGTGGTGAAAGCGCCAGAACCAAGTCGGTAGCAGCTGGTCATATCCCGCATGTCGCCCATTTTCCAGCCGCGTGCGTTACTATGCGTATGCACACCCATGCAGGCGTGCCTGTCAGTAAGTAAAGGTTATTCAACATTCGGGAGTGGTTCTGCTATGAAGTCTGTCACTACACTGCTGCTGGCGATGTTCTTCGTCATGCTACAGCCAGGCCTGGTCCAGGCAAAAGACTATGAAGAAGGCAAGGAATATCAGCTGCTCTCCAGTCCGCAACCCACCTCGACCGGTGACAAGATCGAGGTCGTGGAGCTGTTCTGGTATGGCTGTCCCCACTGCTACGAACTGGAGCCTGATATGCAGGCCTGGCTGGAACGCAAACCGGAATATGTCGAGCTGGTGCGCATGCCCGCCATTGTCGGCCCGCGCTGGGAACTGCTGGCACAGGCGTATTACACGGCAGAACTGCTCGGCATCGTGGACACGATACACCCCGCCCTGTTCAAGGCGATTCACGAAAAGCACATGAAAATCAATGATGAGGCTGCGCTGCAGGCGTTCTTTGTCGATCAGGGTGTGTCAGCGGAAGATTTCAGGAATACCTTCAACTCGTTTGCCGTTGCCGTGAAGATGAACAACGCCCGGCAGATGACGCGGCGCTACAGGATCAGCGGGGTACCGACGATCATTGTCAACGGCAAGTACAGCACCGGTGCCAAGCTGGCCGGCAGCAACAAGGGCATCTTTGAAGTCGTGGATTACCTCGTTGAGCAGGAGCATGCCGCCGCACCGGCAGCACCGGCAGGCGCGGTGGTTAATTAAAACCACCCGGGTGAAAACCGGCGGCAGAAAAGTTTGCGTGCCATGAAGGCTTCGGAACTGTTTGTCCGCTGCCTGGAAAACGAGGGTGTGGAATACATCTTCGGTATCCCGGGCGAAGAAAACCTGGGGCTGATGGATGCCCTGCTGGATTCGAAAATCCGCTTTATCACTACCCGCCATGAGCAGGGTGCAGCCTTCATGGCGGACGTTTATGGCAGATTGACCCGGCGTGCGGGTGTTTGCCTCGCCACCCTGGGGCCTGGTGCGACCAACCTTGTCACCGGCGTGGCGGACGCCAACCTCGATCATGCCCCGCTGGTGGCGATTGCCGGACAGGCCGCAACGACGCGCCTGCACAAGGAATCCCACCAGGTGCTGGACTTGACCCGGATGTTCGATTCGGTCACCAAGTACGCCGCCAGCCTGCTGGAACCCGACATCGTGCCGGAAGTGGTGCGCAAGGCATTCAAGGTTGCGCAGACGGAAAAGACCGGCGCGACCTTTATCGAGTTTCCGGAAAATATCGCAGCGGACAATATCGATGCCGAGCCGCTACCGGTCAGTTGCTCTGCGGATCCGGAGACGCCGGACGAGACCATCGAGCAGGCGGCGCAGGTGATCAGCCAGGCACATCACCCCATGATCCTGGCGGGCAACGGTGTGGTACGCGCGCGCGCCTGGACACAGCTGGCGGAGTTTGCCGATCGGCTCAACATACCGGTTGCCAATACCTTCATGGCTAAGGGCGTTATCCCGTTTGGCCACCGTTGTGCACTGGGCAGTGCGGGGTTGCAGTCGAACGACTATATCGCCTGCGGTTTCAAAAACGCCGATGTCATTATCTGCATCGGCTACGACCTGGTGGAATATCATCCCTACCTGTGGCACCCGAGCCGGGATCGCACCATCGTGCACATCGATCATTCACCACCGGAAGTGGATGCACACTACCCGGTCGCCGTTGGCGTCAAGGGGGATATCCGGCACAGCCTGCAGCGCATCGCGGCACGGGCCACGCCGCACCCGGGGCACCACATGCGGCCGTTGCGGGAGCGGCTCATTGAGGAGATGAGGCAGCATCGCGATGACATGGAGTTTCCGGTCAAGCCGCAAAAAATTATCTGGGACCTGCGTACTGCGCTGGGGCTTGATGACATCGTCATCTGCGATGTCGGGGCGCACAAGATGTGGATGGCACGCATGTTCCGCTGTGAACATCCGAACACCTGCATCATCTCCAACGGGTTTGCCAGCATGGGCATCGCGGTACCCGGCGCCATCGCTGCAAAGCTGGTCTATCCGGAGCGCAAGGTGGTCGCGGTCACGGGGGATGCCGGATTCATGATGAATTCCCAGGAAATCGAGACGGCCA
>JASFOC010000310.1:0-3987 GCA_050116715.1 Gammaproteobacteria bacterium | reverse complement strand
GTTGATGAGATTGCTGCCAACATCCAGGCATTCCTCGCCGGCGAGCCCCGTAACATTGTTGCAACCTGAGCCAGGCATGCCCAGCCACTGCAGCCATGTCTGAATCCTCCCCCGACATCAGCGGGAATATCGAACGCATCACGGAGCGGGTGCGGCAGGCAGCTGTCGCAGCCGGCCGCGACCCTGGTGAAATTCGCCTGATTGCGGTATCCAAGTACATGCCTGTCGAATACGTACGCCAGGCCATGCGGGCAGGACAATACATTTTCGGGGAAAACACCCTGCAGGATGCAAGGGTAAAACTGGCTGCGATTTCAGACACCAGGCTTGAATGGCATTTCATCGGACACCTGCAGACCAACAAAGCCAAACTTATTCCCGGTAATTTTCACTGGCTGCATACACTTGACAGCCTCAAACTGGCAAGGAAACTTTCGGATGCCCGGGATGGCACGCAACAACCGTTACAGGTCCTGCTGCAGGTCAATATCGCCAACGATCCGCGCAAGTACGGGCTGCCTCCGGAATCAACAGCGCGGTTCGTCGCAGACCTGCTGCAGCAGGAATTACCGGGCATACGCCTGCGTGGCCTGATGACGATCGGACGTGAACGCGCTGCACCCGGGGAACGCCGCCGGGACTTCACAGCGTTGCGACAGTTGCGGGATGAGATAGCGGCCAGCCTGCCGGTTGACAGCTTCAGTGAGCTGTCTATGGGGATGAGCGATGATTTCGAAATCGCCGTTGCCGAAGGTGCAACGATGATTCGAGTCGGCAGTTCCATCTTCGGCCCGCGCCCGGAAGCACCCCGCTGAAGGCACCAGAACTTTTTCACATCCGACTGTAAACGAAGATAATTATTACTGCACCCGGGCCACAGTGACAAGCCGGCAGCCGGTGTTCATGCCTATCCCAATCCAGTACAATGTCGCCCCTGGCAAGCGGGGGCAATTACAGGGATCTGCTGATGATCACACTTGACGACACAACATCCATCTGGCTTATCGGTATTCTCGGACTTCTGCTGGGTATCATGCTGGGTTCGATTGCCACTTACCTGCTTGTCTCCAGAAACCGCAGGACCCACCAGCTGCAACTGGAGTTGAACCAGCTTACAGAACGCTTCACCGAGTACCGGGACCAGGTAACCCAGCACTTCATGCGAACCTCTGAACTGGTCCAGGAAATGACACGCAGCTACCGCGATGTCTATGAGCACCTGGCCAGCGGCGCGCAGCACCTCTGTGGCGATACCGATGAAAGATGGCAACTCGAGAAGCGCGAGAGAGACGAACAGCTCCCTGGCGAAAGCGACCGGAATGCCGACCCGGCCGCCACCGGCGAAGCCGCTGACTACGATGAACTGGAGGAACTTTCCAGTATCAGACGGGATCTGGATGAACTGCTTGGCGAGTCACCCCGCATCTCGGATCTGGACATCCGCCACGAACTCGAGGCGAAGAAACCGCTGCAGCACTAGCCCTGGGCCAGAGTTTCAATCACCATGGATCGTCACGATCACCTGTCGCCGGTGGTCTGCGCGCCGGTGTTCCCAGAGATAAACCCCCTGCCAGGTCCCCAGGCTGCAACGCCCGCCGCTAACCGGCAGTGTCAGGTCAGAATGGGTCAGGATACTGCGCACATGCGCCGGCATGTCATCGGGACCTTCTGCGGTATGCATGAATAGCGCATCCCCATCCGGCACCAGCCGTGACATAAAGTTCTCCAGGTCAGTACGCACATCCGGATCGGCATTTTCACATAGGATCAGGGAGGCACTGGTATGCTGCAGGAAAGCATGACACAGGCCGGTTTTAATCCCTGACTCCTGTACCATTTCCTGTATGGCGCGGGTTAGCGGATAACTGCCCCGGCCATGTGTCTCCAGCCGAATCGTTTTCTGAAATATCATCAGCTCTTGCAGGCGCCTTCATAGGCCGCCATTACGGACACCAGCTCGTCGAGAACGGCTTCTACCTCTTCAGGCGCAAGCCCGGCAAGTTCCGGCAGTTGTTCTCCCGATTGCAGCAGCCTGATGTACTCCGTGACCTTGCTGCAGCCTTCCTGGCACAGCCGTTCGACACACACATCAATCCTGCCCTGCCCTGTATGAGTCACTGCCATAACATAGGATTCCGGTACCCCGATCAAAAAAGCAGGCAACAGGTCGGGTTGATTCCGGCATGAGGTTCACAGTATCGACGAGGGTACTGCTCTAGACTGTTACCGGTGACAACCTGCAAACACTCCGCTGGATCACCGTTTGTTTCCACAGGCCATGGAGTCAACCCTCATGAAGAATCTGCCAATTGCCTGTACGCTTGCATTCTATACTCTCATTTCGCTGCAAGGTTGTGCAACTCGCGGGGACCCAGGCGAAACCGGGTTTCAAGCCGCGCTCGATATCCCGGATGCGGACCCGGCGCTCGACCATTATGTAGCCTGGATACCGCGCGACGCGGCACAAACCCCGACGGTCGCAATGGCGCTTGCACATATTTCAATGGGTTATGCGAAAGAGCAGACAGCCCGGAGCTTCTGCGGTGATGATGACTTGCTGATGGATGAAGCAGTCACAGAGCGAACCGGCCCCCTGGCAACCATTGCGCCGGAGGACATTGGCAGTTACCCGGCATGGTTTTACCGTGTCAGCCTGCAGCCTGGCCTGCACGGGTGTGAGCAAGCCAGCACACAGCAACTCTATCACGCCATTCAGGACAACCTGCCCGGGTGGATCAGGCTGGAAACGGCCGTGACAGCCTCGCAGGACACAGCCAGGCTGCTCGAATAGCACCTATCCAGGACTGCTGCCGGACTTCATATCCGGGAGATCACCGTCCGATTCTACCAGGTCCTTTACTGTCCGTTCACCCAGGGCCGTCTTGCTGGCTGCATCTATCTCATCCATTACCACGTCGACGGCAGGCATGGAGATGAGCTGGGACATACTGAGAACACGGCTTTCACTTGCCTTGCGAATATCACTGATTATGTCGGTCAGGCGTATTGTCTCTATGGCATGCTGCGGGAGATAGGACTGGGCATCATCATCGATGATTTCGGTCAGGTAACCGGCATCAACCAGCAGATTGATAACCTGGTGAATCGGATCCCCGGGCAACCCAAGAAACTCGACAAACTGGTCCAGCTGCCATGCTGGCCGGTTGTGGCTGTGGTTGTAGCCGACCAGGCACATGATTTGCAGCGCAAGCATTTCCCGCAGGCGATTACTCAACACAAATTTCACCCGGGTCCTTGTCATGTATTTCGGGTACTGGACATAAAAAGCAATCTGGGAACCTACCAGCAGGATCAGCCAGCTCAGATACATCCAGATAAGCAACAGGATCAGGATGGCGAAACTCGAGTAGATGGCAGCATACTTGGAGGATGAGGCGATGAAGGCGGCAAATCCCCAACCGGTGATCTTCCACAGGACTCCCGCAATAACCCCGCCAGCCAGTGCGGCTGAAAAATGCACCTTGGTATTTGGAATGAAGATATAGATCAGTGTAAATGCGAGGCAGACAAGCAGGTAAGGCACAAGCTTGCTGCCTAGCAGCATCAGGATTCCAAATGGCTGTATCGTCAAAAGATGTTGCGCCACCTCCATATTCAATACAGTAGCTGTAAAGCCTACGGCACTGAAGATCAGAACCGGCCCGATCAGGATAACACTCAGATAGTTACTGAAGCGCTCCGACATGGGGCGCAAATGATCGATTCGCCATACGTAGTTGAAGGCCGATTCAATCTTCTGCATCAGCGCGATAACCGTATATATCAGGAGAGCGAAACCTACCGAGCCGAGCACGCCAACCTTGACGTTCTGGACGAAGCCGATGATTTTGACGGTGAGCTCAACGCCGCTCGGCCCCAGTGGCGAGAGCAGGTTATATAGCAACGGTTCAATCGTGTTATGCACGCCGAACCCCTTCAGCACCGAGAAACTCACTGCCAGCAACGGCACGATCGACAACAGGGTCG
>JASFOC010000309.1:0-3993 GCA_050116715.1 Gammaproteobacteria bacterium | reverse complement strand
TCACCCGACAGGTAACGGGAGTAACCCAGGTTATTCAGGAGTACCGCATTATCCGGCTGCTGCTCCGCTTCAGGCGGAGTAGCCAGCGCCTGCCGGTAGTAGTCAGCTGCCTGTGCATGATTGCCATCCAGATCAGCCATCATTCCCAATCCATTCAGGCTCTGCCAGCGCAGCGGGTCCTTCTCAAGGGCAACCGTGAGGTGCCGCCTGGCATCCTCGTAACGCCGTTGCCGCAGGAACAGTAGCCCGACGCCTTCCAGTGCCGCCGGGTTTTCCGCCTCGAGTTTCAGGCTGAGTGCGTAGGCGCGGGCGGCAAGGACAAGATTTCCCTGGCGAGTGTGCATACCCCCGATTTTATTCAGGACCGCCGCATCGCCACCACTGATTTCCAGTGCCTGTACGTACTCGTACATGGCACGATCAGTATTCCCCTCGGCCAGCGCCCGATCACCATTGGCGATTGCCTCCTCACTGGTGGTTTCATACTGCCTGGCTTCGTGGGCGACCTTCATCTCGCCGTCATACAATTCGGAATAGTTCTCTGCCTTGGAATCCCGGCCGGGATTCGTCGCACATCCCCCCAGTGCCAGGGCCAGACCGAGTACCGCGATCAGGTGTCTGTGTAATCTCAACATGGTGCTCCCTTCCTGTAGAGTTATTGGTTTCCGGGTCTTAACCCATGCCACTAAACGCGGCGATAATCTTCAATGCAGCGGGACCGATCACCACCGCGAAGAAACCCGGGAAAAGACAGGTCACCAGGGGGAAGATCATCTTGGTGCCGATCTTCGCCGCCAGTTCCTCGGCCATTTGCATGCGCTTGTCGCGGAATTCCTCGGAGTAGATACGCAGGGTATCGGCCACCCCGGACCCGAGGCGTATGCTCTGGGTCAACAGTGCAACCAGGCCGCGGATATCCTCCAGACCGGTGCGCTGGGCAAGATTTCGCAAGGCATCCAGTCGTTCTATACCGGCTCGTGTCTCGGCATTGACCAGTGCCAGTTCCTCGGCCAGATCCGGGTGGGTGGCTTCAAGTTCCTGGCCAACCCGTTCAATAGCGGCATTCAGGCCCAGACCTGCCTCGGAACACACCACGAGCAGATCAAGGGCATCCGGAAAACCGTTGCGTATCCTTCGCATGCGCCTCAGCTTCATGCGTTCAAGGACCATGTTTGGCAGGGTAAGTCCCAGAAAACCGGCAATCGATACGGCAAAAATCACGTGGTTAAGTTTGGCATGCGTGAACAGTGGCGCCAGCACCACCACCAGGAGTGGCAGCAGAATGACCAGCACGGTTTTCAGCATATAGAAGTTGGTCAGGGCACCAGGTGAGCGGAAGCCGGCATGGACCAGTCGTTCACTGATTCTGGAACGTTCCCAATCCTTTTTTGGCAGAACATAGGGCGCCAGCGGGGCCATCGCCCTGTTCAGGCTGTTTGCCAACGTCGATGATGGGGCAACCTGCTGGCCACCTGCAGTCTGCAAGCGTTTGCGCAGGGGACTATAGAAGGAAGAAACGATGTAGAGTATCCCTATAGCAAGTGTAAAAATTGCAAGCGCAATCGTCAGGGTAAACGTAATCTGAAAAGCAACGGCGTTGCCTGTCAGCTGTTCCAGGATATGTACCAGATATTCCATTGAATTGTCCTCAAACCTCGATACGGAGGATGCGTCGAAGCCACAGAATGCCCACGACCTGCAGGAAAAAGGACACCGCAACGATCTTCAGGCCGGCGGGTTCCTGCATCAGGACGGGAAGATAGCTGGGCGTCGTCAGCATGATCACCACAAACAGGAAAAACGGGATCATTGCCAGTATCCAGGCCGACAACCGGCCTTCGGCCGACAAAGTCTTTACCCTGCGGGCAAAACGAAACCTGCCCCGGATCACGCCACTGATGTTACTCAGTGTCTCGGCCAGGTTTCCCCCCGTCTCCCGCTGAACCACTACGGCGGTCACCAGCGTCATCAGGGTCATGTTCGGGATGCGTTCCAGTAAATTCATGAAGGCCTGTTTCACATCGAGTCCATAGTTGATGTCAGCAAAGGTAATTCCGAACTCCTTGGCAATCGGATCATCCATTTCCTCGGATACCAGTTGCAGGGTCCCACTGAAGGGGTGTCCCGCCTTCAGTGCCCGGACCATGACATCAAGCGCTTCCGGCAACTGTTCCTCAAACCGGGCGATACGCTTGCTGCGCTGGATACTTATCCGGAAAAACGGTATCAGGAACCCCAGCAAGGCTGCCAGCACCGCCAGTACGGGCTGCTGCAGCAGGATGAAAGTCAGCCATCCTGCACCGACCCCAAGTACGGCTGCCAGCAAAACCACACGATAGGCCGGCGTCAGGCGACCGGATTGCTCCACATACAGCGCCAACCGCTCCATACCCGGCAATGCCTCCAGCCAGCGTTCCAGCGGTGACAACTCGTGCAGGTACTTTTCCCGCAGCATACCAGCGGCAGACTGACGCCTTTCATGCAACGCCACCGTCCTGAGACGTTTTTTCAGTCGCTTGGCAGCCTGGCGTTCCGCACCGAAGACCGGTACGACAAAGCTGTACACCAGCAGGAACACCGAGATGAATACCATGACCAGAAAGAATGTGGGTGTTGATTCCATTACTCAGCCCTCAGCTTGCCTGCCTGCTGTTTTCGAAGACGTCATAGCCGATATCGAAACCCCGCTTCTGCATCTTGTCGAGGAACTTGGGAATGATACCTGTGGTAGTGAAATAGCCCTGTACCTCACCTTCCTTGTTGATGCCGGTACGCTCAAAGCGGAAGATCTCGCTCATGGTAATAATGTCACCTTCCATGCCGTTGATTTCCTGCAAACTGACCAGGCGGCGGCGGCCATCTTCCATGCGTTCCAGTTGCAGGACCACGTCGATGGCTGAGGCAATCTGGGAACGGACCGCCTTGACCGGCATGTTGTAACCTGCCATTGCGAACATATTTTCGATACGGAACAGGGCATCACGCGGGGTATTGGCATGGATAGTCGTCAGGGAGCCGTCGTGACCCGTGTTCATGGCCTGCAGCATATCGACCGCCTCTTCACCGCGCACCTCGCCGACCACGATCCGGTCCGGGCGCATTCGCAGGCTGTTACGCACAAGGTTCCGCTGGGTGATTTCGCCCTTGCCCTCGATATTGGGTGGCCGGGTCTCCAGCCTGACGGTGTGCGGCTGTTGCAATTGCAACTCTGCCGAATCCTCGATGGTGACGATGCGTTCATTCTCCGGAATAAATCCTGAGGCCACATTCAGCATGGTTGTTTTGCCGGATCCGGTTCCGCCTGAGATCAGGATATTCATACGGGCACCGACGATGCCCTTGAGAATCTCGCCAATGGTTTCATTCAGTGATCCCAGACTGACCAGGTCATCGAGCTTCAGGCGTTCCACCGCAAAGCGACGAATGGACAGGCTGGGGCCATCCAGCGCCAGAGGCGGTACCACTGCATTGACACGGGAACCGTCCAGCAGGCGCGCATCCACCATGGGCGAGGATTCATCGATGCGCCGCCCTACCCGGGTCACGATGCGATCGATGATGTTCATGAGATGGGCATTATTGTGAAAGCGAATCGGGGAATGCTCCAGCTTGCCGTGGCGTTCCACGTACACATTGTTGGCACCATTTACCATGATGTCCGATATGGTTGGGTCATGCAGCAGAGGCTCAAGTGGTCCGAGCCCCAGAATCTCGTCCTCGATAAGCTTCAGGACCCTCAGGCGGGAGGCCTCATTCAACGGCATGCTCTCTTCCGCCATGAGTTTCTGGGACACATCGCGGATCTGTTGCCGGGCCTCTTTTTCCTCCATGCTGGTAACCAGGGAAAGATCCATCACCTTGACCAGCTTGCGGTGCAGGAGCAGTGCCCATTCCTGCTCCTTGGGACTGACGACCGCTGCCGGTGAGGTTACCTGGGGCACCGGCTTCTTGTTGTTCTCCGGGATTTCCCCTGCATCCTGACGGGGTAACACC
>JASFOC010000308.1:0-3997 GCA_050116715.1 Gammaproteobacteria bacterium | reverse complement strand
CCCGGCTGTTCCAGCGCCTCGGACAATTCCTCCAGTGGAATGCTGGAAGTATTGGTTGCCAGTATCGCCCCCGGTTTCATGCGCGGCTCGATTTCCCTGTAGAGTGAACGCTTTACATCAACATCCTCAAAAATAGCTTCAATCACGATATCGGCCTTGTTAACGCCATAGCCCTTGTGATCAGGCATCAGGCGGTCCATGGCGGCAGTGATCCTGTTGGGCAGCTTCAGCTTGCGCTGGAACAGCGCATGCGCGCGCTTGATTGCGGGCGCGATGCGTTCCGGGGCCTGGTCCTGCAGGGTGACACGAAAGCCGCGCAGCGCGCACCAGGCGGCGATGTCGCCACCCATGGTGCCGGCACCGATCACGTGGATGGCTTCCGGCTTGTAGGTCTTGTCCTTGCCCAGGCCCTTGAGCTGTTCCTGCAGGAAAAACACGCGTACCAGGTTCTGTGCGGTAAGGCCGGTAACCAGCTGTGCCAGCGAGCGCGCCTCGGCGGCGAGCATGCCCGGCTGATCGTTGGCGTGCTTCTGCCAGATGTCGATCATGGCGTAAGGCGCAGGGTAGTGCTGCTGCGCTACGCGCTTCGCAACCTGCTTGCGGAAGATGCGTGCGAGGATCGGCCGGGCAATGAAACTGTTGGAAAGCCGGTCGAGAATGCCTGCCCTGAAAGGTGGCGGTGCATCCAGTACCATTTTGCGTGCGGCGGCACGCAGGTGTCGCTCCGGTACCACTCTGTCGACCAGGCCCATGCGTTTACCCGTGCGCCCGTCCACGGAACGGCCACTGAGTATCAGGTCCATCGCCTTGATGCCGCCGATCAGCGGCACCATGCGGGCGCTGCCGCCCCAGCCAGGGTGAATACCGAGCTTGACCTCGGGCAGGCCGAGGCGGGTGCCCGGATCGTCGCGCGTGACGCGGTAGCGGCAGGCCAGCGCGAGTTCAGTGCCGCCACCGAGGCAGAAACCGTGTATCAATGCGACACTCGGGAAAGGCAGTGCGGCGAGCCGGTTGAAGACTTCCTGTCCGGTCTGCAGCAGTTCCTGTGCCTGTTGCGCTGTCTTGACGCGCGTGAACGACTTGATGTCTGCCCCGGCGATGAAGCCGTTGGTCTTGCCCGACAGGATGACCAGCCCGCGTGGGGATTCTGCGGCGATTGCCTGCAGGTGCTCGTCAAGTTCTGCAAAGACTTCCGGGCTCAGGACATTGGTGCCGGCATCCGCCTTGTCGAAGCACAGCCACACGATATTGTCGCTGTCGGTTTCCCGGTTGAAATGCTGCTTGTCAGTTGTATTGTTCATGCCGCTACTCCATCGGCCGCTCGATCAGCATGGCGCCACCCTGGCCCCCGCCAATACACAGGCTGGCCATGCCGCGCCGGGCATTTTTTTGTTGCAGGACGTTCAGCAGGTGCAGCACGATACGTGCCCCGCTGGCGCCGACGGGGTGCCCGACAGCAACGGCACCGCCATCGACATTGAGTCGCTCTGTATCGA
The DNA here is from genome assembly GCA_050116715.1 of Gammaproteobacteria bacterium. Classification (GTDB taxonomy): domain Bacteria; phylum Pseudomonadota; class Gammaproteobacteria; order UBA9214; family UBA9214; genus UBA9214. Next base: position 2,501 of record JASFOC010000308.1, on the reverse strand, counting down.
TGGCCGTAAAGGGCGTGTCGCGTTCCAGTTCGGTACGGCAGAAATCCGCATCCTGCCACGCGGCCAGGCAGGCAAGGACCTGTGCGGCAAAGGCCTCGTTGATTTCGTAATAATCGACATCTGCCGAGTCGAAACCGTGTCGCTGCATGATAGGCGCCATCGCATATACCGGCCCCAGTCCCATTTGTGCCGGATCGAGCCCGGCCCATTGGCTGTCGACAAGCTGGCCCATGACAGGCAGTCCATGGCGGGACACCATGTCTTCGGATGCCAGAATCAACCAGGCGGCACCATCGGTGATCTGGGCGCTGTTGCCGGCCGTGACATTGCCTATCCCCTTGTCGAAGACCGGCTGCAGTTTCGCCAGCTTCTCCAGCGTCGAATCCGCACGCACACCGTCGTCATGATCGTAAACGTTACCGTGCTGGTCATACATGACCTCGATCTCGTCGAGACGTCCCTGCTTGTGAGCCGTGTCCAGGCGCTGATGGCTGCGCAGGGCGTAGCTGTCCATCATGTCGCGGCTGATAGCAAAGCGATGTGCCAGGATCTCCGCGGTCTGGCCCATGGAGAGTCTGACGACCGGGTCGGTGAGGCCGTGCAGCAGGGCGATGATCGGCTTGAAGTGGCCGGGCCGCAGGGCACCCAGCAGCTTGAGTCTGGCCCCGGTGCTGCGTGCCCGGGCCCAGGCGCCCAGCCAGTGCACCATGGCGTCGCTGAGCAGGACGGGTGCATGGCTCATCGACTCCACACCACCCGCCAGCACCAGGCCGGAGCGCCCGCTGGCGATGTTCTGTGCGGCAGTGTCGATGGACTGCATTCCGGATGCGCAATTGCGCTGCACCGTCCACGCCGGCACGCGCTCCCCGCAACCCAGCCGCAGTGCACTGACACGGCCGATGTTGGCCTCGTTCGGGCCGGGCATGACGCAGCCGAGAATGACCTCGTCGAATTCTGCGGGCGAGAAGGGCTGGCGGGCGAGCAGGGGTCTTCCTGCGGCAACGGCGAGTTCGGTTGCCTTGAATGGCCCCGGTTTGCCGCGAGCCTTGATGAATGGTGTGCGGCTGCCGTCGATTATAAAGACCCGCCGGCCACCCCATCCTCCGCTTTGCTGTTCTCCCATGCGCTGCTCTCCTTGCCTTTGGTGAAGTATTCAGGGGGGAATTCATCCACCTGTATGACAGCCTTGCGTGCCATGATCGCCGCCTTGATGCCAGCCGCTTCCGGTTCCGTCACAATGCCGGCTGCCAGTCCGGCGTCGACATGCGCTTCCGGGTCGCCCGGGGGCAGGGTGCCGGCCTTGACGGCGGCGCGCAGTTTTCGCAAGGCGGGTTCAGCCGCGACAGTCTTTATGAGCGCATCGTCGAGTCGCGCGACAGGCTCGCTGCTATTGGTGGGAATATACACACCTTCAGTAAGCCGGTCACGCAGCGCACCGGGCCTCAGCAGGGACTCGGCCAGTTGCCCGCCAAGCTTGTCCCGGGGGCGCCTGTATGGTTTGCCAAGCGGGAAGGTGAGCAGGCGGGTTGTCTGTGCAACGATCCGGTTGGGGAGGTTGTCCAGGACTTCATGCAGACGAAGCTGGATGTTGTACAACAGGTCCTTGCAGGCCCACTCAAGCAGAGGCAGTTCGTCTTCGGGTGAGCCATTGTCATAATGGTGCTTGAGTACGGCGCTGCCCTGGTACAGCAGGCTGAGCACATCGCCCAGACGACCGGAGATCGACTCCCTGCGCTTCAGTGTGCCGCCCAGTGAAATCAGGCTCATTTCTGTGGTGACAGCAAAGGCCAGGCTCATGCGTGCAAACTGCCGGTAGAAACAGCCCCGCACGCCGTGTTGTGGTGCGCGCAGCAAACGTCCTCCGGTCAGCGCATGGAACAGGCCGCGTGACAGGTTGCTCATGACCAGGCTGGCATGACCTCTCAGCGCCTTGTCGAAGGCGACGACATCACCGGATGATACGGCGCGCATCTCCTTGTACAGCCAGGGATGACAGCGGATTGCACCCTGGCCGAAAATAATAAGATTGCGGGTGAGGATGTTGGCGCCCTCGACGGTGATGCCGATGGGCAGCGCCTGGTAGGCGCGCCCCAGGAAGTTGTCAGGTCCCATGCTGATGCCGCGTCCGGCAAGGATGTCCATGCCATCGTTGGTCACGGCGCGCATGCGCTCCGTCATGTGATACTTCACGATAGCCGAGGCAACAGCGGGATCTTCGCCGCTGTCAATCGCGGCCGTCGTGAAGCCCCGGGTTGCATTCATGATGTAGGTGCTGCCGGCAACCCGTGCAAGGACTTCGCTGATACCCTCGAACTTGCCAATGGGAACCTTGAATTGTTTGCGCACACCGGCATAGGCACCGACGCTGCGACTGACCAGTTTCCCCGATGCCGTACTCAATGCCGGCAGGGAGATCGCGCGGCCGTCAGAGAGACAGTTCATGAGCATGCGCCAGCCCTGGCCGACGTAATCACGTCCGCCGATTACCCGGTCCATCGGAA
>JASFOC010000307.1:0-4006 GCA_050116715.1 Gammaproteobacteria bacterium | reverse complement strand
CAGCACCTGGAACAGCAGTGTCAGGATGTTCACTGCGAGGTCCATCGCGGCAAACACGGCGGTTCGCTGCGCCGGGTCTGAAAAGCTGTCGCGCACGATCTGCGCCTGCTGGAAATACAGGAAAGTGGCCAGCGTGGTGAACAGCAGCATCAGCAGGCAGATGCCCAGCAGGTAGGGGGAACGCAGCGCCAGCTGCACCCCGGCCAGCACCTGCCCGCCGATGGCAGCAGCGTTTTGCGTGGCTGCCGGATTCCCCTGCCCGGCAGCGGCCTGCCACGCCCCCAGACGGTGGATACAGAACACCGCGATCCCGAGCAGCCCTGCCGATACAGGCAGCAGGTTCGCCGGCCCCAGCGGCAGCGCCAGCAGCGTGGTCAGCAATGGCCCGCAGATCGCCCCCGCCGTCCCGCCCGCTGCAATGCAGCCGAACAGCCGCCGTGCCTGGGCGTTGCTGAAGATGTCCGTCATGAAACTCCAGAATACCGAGACCACGAACAGGTTGAAGACGCTGGTCCAGATGAAAAAGGCACGCGCCACCCAGGCATGGGTAACAGCGGACTGGAACAGCACGAAGAACAGCAGCAGGTTGGCGATGAAGAACCCGTAGACGGCAGGCAGGAAGCGGCGACGCTCGAAGCGCGATGAGACCCAGCCAAACAGCGGCACCACGGCGAGCATCGCGAGAAAGGTGCCGGTGAACAGCCATTGCAGGTTGTCCACCCCGCCGGCGATGCCCATCTCGTCGCGCATCGGTCGTACGATGTAGTAACTGCAGAGCAGGGAAAAGAAATACAGAAATGCCCAGACCAGTGCGGCAACCTCGCCCGGCCTGACGTTGACCAGTCGCTGCAGCAGTTCCGCAGTGCGCTCGCCAGGGCGCCGTATCGACAGCATGGGCGGAAACCCTTGTGACATCTCGCAGGGCGTCACCCTACTCCAACGCCGCCAGCGAGACCAGCACTGAAACAGGGACAGGGCTGCTCCATGAATCGCGGGAAACCGGGCAGACAGCAGCGTCTTTAGACAGACCTGTCTGTATTAACTATACTTTATGCATGAACGCTGCCAAAGAAGCCCGGCAAGCCCGTGAGCGCATACTGGAAACGGCCGTCGACCTGTTTTCCAGCCAGGGATATCGTGCCACGGGTATCAACGAGGTGATCAGCAAGTCCGGGGTCGCCAAGGCGACCTTTTACCATCACTTCCCGACCAAGGCGGATCTTTGCCTGGCGTATCTGAAAAACCACAGCAACACGGAACTGAACAGCATCAGGGATTTCATCGCGAAGAAGCGTACGCCCTGGAGCCGCTTCCTGGGCGTGATCGAATCGCTTGAGCCCTGGATGAAGGCGAACCGGATGCGTGGCTGCAGTTTTCTGAACATGGTGGCCGAGGAGCCGGACCCGAAGAGCCCGCTGCGCAAGCAAGGCAGGAAACACTACGAGAGCCTGCGCAACCTGATACGGGAGCTGGCTTTGGAACTGATCAAGTCAGACCCGCAGCACTACGGCGAGCTGGATGCCGACGCCATCACCGATGAATACATGGTGATCATCGGCGGCAGCATCGCGCTCACCGAAATCTACCATGACGCCTGGCCCATGCGGCAGGGCATCGACATGGTGGCCCGCCTGGTGGATTGAAAGCTGTCGCGGCCAGTAGCCGTAGCGAGTGCGCAAAAAGGCCGCGCTAACCGCAGCAATGCCGCCTGGCAGTGAAATGCTGCCGCTACTTCGCCTTCAGCCTGATTCCCGCGGGTTTCAGGTACTGTTTTTCCCGTTTCAGTTCCGCACGGGTCAGGGGATGCGCCTTGAGCCAGCCGTCCGGGAAAACCAGCCTGAGACTGTCCGCCCCGCCAGTCGCCGCGATATCCGGGAGGGCGGTGTCATCGCGGCTTCGATGTAACAGCGCCGCCATGCGCAGGATGATACAGAGACGTACGGCAGGTCCGCTGCTGGCATTCGGCAGCGCCGTGAAATACGCCATTGGAAACTTGCGGCGATGGCCACGCACCAGTGCGGCGAGGATGCGCTGCTCCTGCCGGGAAAAACCCGACAGGTCCGAATTCTCCAGCAGGTAGGCGCCGTGCTTGTGATACTGGCTGTGCGCCACCGTCAGCCCGACTTCATGCAGGCTGGCTGCCCAGGAGAGCATGTCCACGTACTCGTCATGCGGCAGATTCCAGGCGGCGCCTAGCTTGTCCAGCAGGATGACGGCGGTTGCCCGCACCCGTCCGGCATGTTCGATGTCAGCCGACCAGCGCGTGCTCAGGGCATTAACGGTGCGCTCCCTGGCATCCTCGTGCTGGATGCGCCCCATGAGGTCATACAGCAATCCCTCGCGCAGCGCTTCATCCGACACGCCCATCTGCTCGATACCGAGCTCCTCGAACACCCCGAGCAACACCGCGACACCGCCGGGAAACACCGGCTTGCGTTCTTCACTCAGACCCTCGAGTTGCAGCTTGTCGACATGGCCGGACGCCAGCAGTGCATCCCGCAGCTCCCGCAGTGCCGGCAGCGTGATGCCCTGCTCGCTCCAGCCCGCCGCCTGCACGACATCACGGATCGAGCGAATGGTCCCGGAACTGCCCACCGCCGCCTGCCAGCCCATGCCCTTGTAGCGGGTCTCCACCGGGCTGACCTCCATGCGGGCTGCAATTACGGCCTTTTGCATATTCTTGCGACTGATGCTGCCGTCACCGAACCAGGCTCGGCTCATGCTGACGCAGCCCAGGTGCAGACTTTCGCGCACAATGGGCATGAATCCCTCGCCGATGATGAGCTCCGTGCTGCCGCCGCCGATGTCGACCACCAGGCGGCGCTCCTCGCTTGCTGTCAGCCCGTGCGACACGCCGAGATAGACCAGCCGCGCTTCCTCACGGCCGGCGACCACCTCGATCGGGTGGCCCAGCGCCTGCTCGGCAGCAACCAGGAACAGGTCCGCATTGCGGGCCTGGCGCAGCGTGTTGGTACCGACCGCGCGTACACTCTCATGCGGCATGGATCGCAGCCGTTGCCCGAAGCGTTGCAGGCAGTCCAGGGCACGTGCCTGGGTCTCTGCGTCCAGGCACTTGTCCGCCTGCAGACCCGCCCCGAGCCGCACCATCTCCTTGATGCGGTCGATCACCTGCAGGTCACCGTCGCTGACCCGGGCGACAATCATGTGAAAGCTGTTAGAGCCCAGATCGATGGCGGCTACGACTTCGGGAGGCTTCGTAAAGACCCTGGAAAAGCCAAACATAAACGCATGCACTCCTGCGAATTACGGGGGACAGTATACTTAATTCGCAGTGATTAATAGACAGAGTATTTATTGTCGTTAGTTCACTAGATGTAATAGGTAAACTGTCCCCCCTGAAAGCAGAAGCGGGCAATTATCCACCAAAGAAAACGGCCTCCGAAGAGGCCACATCTCTAGAGTTCTGAAAATAGGGGACAGACCACGTTTTTGATATGTGTGTGCGCATCATCAGCACCTGTTGCTGCCGAAAAAACGTGGTCTGTCCCCTATTTTGCAGATCGAAATCAACACCGACGACTGGGTCTCGCCAGCTCAGCGGGTCCCGCCCCGCTTGCCGCGCCGTCCGCCGCCACCGCTGTCGCGCGGCGGCAGTCCGGTATGCTGCGTCAGCAGCCTGCCACCCCGGGTGCGCCGCTGGTGTGCGTCACCGGAGTTCTTGCGGCGTGGCGCCTTGTAGGCCTGGCGTGCATCCGGCTGGTGTTGCGGAACCAGCTGCCGCGGACCGTCACCGATCAGGTCGGCGCGCCCCATGCTTTCCAGCGCGGCGCGCAACAGCGGCCAGTTGTGCGGATCGTGATAGCGCAGGAAGGCCTTGTGCAGGCGGCGCTGTTCCGGATCCTTGACGTTCGCCACCGCGGCGCTCTTGTAGGTCACCTTCTTCAGCGGGTCCTTGCCGCTGTGATACATGGCCGTGGCACTCGCCATGGGCGAGGGATAGAACGCCTGCACCTGGTCGGCGCGGAAGCCATTGCGCTTCAGCCAC
>JASFOC010000306.1:0-4013 GCA_050116715.1 Gammaproteobacteria bacterium | reverse complement strand
AGCAAGGCGAGCAACAGGGGCAGACGTGTTCTGGCGTAACAAGCGGGGCGGCAGCAGGGTACCGGGCGATGCCAGGCGCCACTGCGCGCGACGCGCAGAAACGTGGCTCGATAATCCCCGTGCCTGGTCTTCATGGATGCTCCCGGCATAAACAAGACAGCAACTCGCTGATCTGAAATAAAAACTTCTATTCCAGCCGGCGCCCCTGGCTGGTTGATGTTCGATTTATCAGTGGCCTGTATGGCTATCGGCCAGCCAGGACTCAACCTTAGATGTTGTTTCTACAGGGAAAAATCTTGAGAGTTGGCAGCCGGACGGGATCTGCAAAGCCATCCGGTGAGGATGTGGAGAATCGTCGCCCGAAAGGGTGGAGCGAGGATGCCAGGGCCTGTTCAGAGGCCGCTGGGCAGCAGATTATTTGTCGTCGCCGTCCTTGGTGCCGGGGATGTTGAGCGGTACCACGACCGACTTGACCGGCTCATCGATGAAGCGCGGGCGCATGTTGGCCGACCGGCCGGCGGCCTCGTTCAATTCCGCTTCGCGAGCGGTGATGAGCACCAGGCAGTCCTGAATACCTTTCACTGTTTCATCTGTCAGCGGATGCCGGTGGCCGGGGCGCGTGTAGGTGTCTTTGGCGACATCAGTGAGTACGCGTTTCATAACGCGCAGGATGCGTTCTTCCTGGGTGAGATCGGTGTCGGACATACGAATATACCTGCGAGGCGATGAAATTCAGGGGGTGTTATTGTGACACAGAATGACGCGCCAGGCAGGCTGAGTCACTCGCGCAGGTAGATGCCGGTCCAGGCGCTGCCTGCCAGTGCTGCCAGCGTATCCAGAAGCGCGGGCGCCGGGACTGCCTCTGTGGGATAAATACCCCGAATTTCCAGGAAGGTCCGGCTGAAACCGGCGGTCTTGCGAAATACCAGGTCACTGAGTCGGCCGCTGAATCCGCAAGCCTGGCAGGTCCAGTCCAGTCCGTGTTTTCCCGTCTGCCACGTCTGCAATCTGGCTTGCCACGCTGGTTCCGGGCGGCGGCAGCCCGGGCAGCGTGGCGCCTGTGTCTGGCGATCACCGCGGAATCGCAGCCGATCCCCGGAATCGATAAAGATATGGCAAAACCGGCCTGCGGCGCTGGCATTTTCCAGTTCCTGCGGGTTGCCGGGAGGGTCGAGTTCTATGGCGGGAGAGCAGCCGAGAAATGTCACCAGTTGCAGGAAATGCTCCCCGACAGGGTAGAACACCTGGTTTTTCAGGGGCTTCCGTCCCGCGATCAGCCCGATAGCCTGCAATTCCTGTACAAGCCTGTCTTCCGGAACGGCTGCTGTGTCGGGGTCGGCCGGAAGCAGTAGCAGTTTGGGTGCGGGCATCGTGTGTACCGGGTGTGTGGGTGTGGCTCCGGTCCACGGAGGTGAAGCGGAGTATCGATCTTGGCATATCTTGCTGTTCCTGTATGCTGACTGCAACATGACTATCCGGCCAGTGTGATTCTTTCCGATATGCGAGGTTGACGGCATGGCGCAAGGCGAAACCTGTTCGATTCATGCCCTGGAACTGGGGCCCATGGAGAATTTTGTTTACCTGGTCCACGATCATTCCAGCGGGCGTGCGGCTGTCGTCGACCCGGCATGGGATGTGCCGGAAGTGCTGGCTCTGGCTAAACGTCTGGGTGTAACCATTACCGATATCCTGCTGACACACAGTCACCACGACCATATCAACGGTATCGAGGCCGTTCTGCAGCAGTACGACGCGCAGTTGCACCTGTTGAAGGCCGAGGCACAATTCTGGGGGCACGGCCTGGACCTGCCGACCCTGCATCATGGCGGGGATATTATCGAGCTGGGCGAGACCGCCATCAGGACCTTGCATACCCCGGGCCATACCCCCGGTTCCGCCTGCTACCAGGTTGGCGACGAACTGATCTCGGGAGATACCCTGTTTGTATTCGGCTGCGGACGCTGTGATTTGCGCGGCGGTGACCCGGAGCAGATGTTTGTCACGCTCAAGGACATGGTTGCTCGCCTCCCGTCCACGACGGTAATACGTCCCGGGCACAACTATGCCGACAAGGCCACCTCGACCATGGCGGAGCAGGTGGAGGGAAACCCGTTTCTGCACTTCGACAGCAGTAAGCGTTTCACAGACTATCGCATGCATTACCATGACAAGCATCGACATTCCCCCTATGGCCCGGTGGCCAGGGGCGAGGAAATGCCCTAGTGGCGGGCGTCGTGGCGAGACTGCAGTCGACGCTGTTTCGCAACTGCAGCATCCTGCTTTGTGCCTTGTTGCTGGGCGGATGCGCGGGTTTGCGGCCCTACGAGGAGACACCGCGGGTGTCTCTGGTCAGTATCCAGCCGCTGGACATGCAGATGCTGGAACAGCGTTTCGCGCTGCAGCTCAGGATCATGAATCCCAATGACGTCGAGATTCCCGTGGAGGGTCTCAGCTACGCTCTGGAAATCAACCAGCGCGAATTTGCCTATGGTGTCAGCCAGCAGGCCGTCAGCATCCCGCCTTACGGCGAGGCATTGTTGCGGGTGGAAGTCGTCAGCAACCTGCTTAACGTGATGCGGCAGTTGCAGCAAATGAGTGATTCGCCGAAGGATGGCGGGCTGGAATACCGCCTGCGAGGTAAAATCGGCCTGGCGGGTTTGCGCGGGGGGCTGCCATTCGATTATGCAGGCAAACTTCGCTACCGGGATCCCGATGCGCCCGCAGTGCCGGAGGGCGATTCACAGTGAAAAAATTCCGCGCCTGCGTGGTTTACGAGCGTAACGGCGGGGTGGATGCGCTTATCCGGGATATTGCACTGGATGATCTCGCCCCGGGTGATGTGGTCATCGAGACGCACTATTCGGGCGTCAACTACAAGGACGCGCTGGCTGCTACCGGCAAGGGCAGGATTATGCACCATTTTCCGATGGTTGCGGGTATAGACGTTGCCGGGGTGGTGGCTCATTCGTCGAACCCCGCCTTTGCTACGGGTGACCCGGTGCTTGTCACGGGGTGCGGCCTGGGTGAACGCCACGACGGCGGGTTTGCGCAGTTCGTACGGGTGCCTGCCGAATGGGTTGTGCCGCTGCCTGCCGGGATGTCCCTGTTTGATGCCATGGCACTGGGCACCGCCGGTTTTACTGCGGCGCTTGCGATCGATCGTATGGAGCAGAACGGGCAGCATCCCGGGCAGGGCCCGATCCTGGTGAGCGGTGCGACCGGTGGCGTGGGGAGTATCGCCATCGACCTGTTGAGCGGGCGTGGTTACTCGGTGACTGCACTGACCGGCAAGCCGGATGCGGGCACGTACCTCGAGCGGCTGGGTGCCAGCCAGGTGCTGGAGCGCCAGTCGCTGGTGACTTCTGACCGGCCGTTGCTCTCGGCCGAATGGGGCGGTGCGGTGGACAATGTCGGCGGCGCTGTACTTGCCTGGCTGCTGCAGACAGTCGGCCCCTGGGGTAGTATCGCCGCGATCGGTATGGCGGGCGGCAGCGATTTGCATACAACGGTAATGCCCATGATTCTGCGGGGTGTTAGTATGCTGGGCATCACCTCGGCCAATTGCCCCATGGAATGGCGGGTGCGGCTGTGGCACCGTCTGGCGACCGATCTGCGGCCCGGGCATTTGTCTGACATTGTTTCGGAAACTATTCGGCTTGAAGACCTGCCGCGGAGTTTCGAGGCGCTGCTTGCAGGGAACCATACAGGCAGGTTTGTCGTGGCCCTGAAGGATGAATAATGTGCATGCCCGGTTGAGTCACTGGTCATGCAGGAGGATATTCCAGTGAAAAAACTGTCATTGTCTGTAATTATCGCCGGGCTGCTGTTGATGCTTGCCGGGTGCATGTCCACGCTCACGGGCGATTCCTACTCGCGGGATGAAGCTCGTCGGCCGCAAACGGTCCAGTTCGGCATGGTCGAATATGTGCGGCCGGTGGTGATCGAGGGAACCAAGACGGGTATCGGCGCCGCCACAGGCGCGGCCGTAGGCGGTATCGGCGGGAGTACCATTG
>JASFOC010000305.1:0-4017 GCA_050116715.1 Gammaproteobacteria bacterium | reverse complement strand
CACCAGCGGCTTGTCGTAAAACACCACCTCGTCGACATCTGCCAGCCCGATCCCTGCCTGGGACAGACAGCTCGCAATCGCGTGCTCCGGAAACCGTGCATCGTGCTTCTTGCGGCTGAAGCGCTCTTCCTGCGCCGCCGCAACAATCTCCCCGTCACACACCAGCGCGGCCGCACTGTCATGGTAATAACCTGATATTCCTAGAATATTCAACCCGGAACCCTGGCGCCGCAGGTTGATATCAATGTGTCCATCAGAGACTTGCTACAGGCCACGACAGGCCTTTGCGACGGCACGAAAGATTGCGCGCCCCTTGTTCATGGTTTCATCCCACTCGTTCCCGGGTATGGAGTCCGCAACAATACCTGCGCCTGCCTGGATATGCAGGATTCCGTCCCTGATGACGGCCGTGCGTATCGCGATCGCGGTATCCATATTGCCAGACCAGCCGATATAGCCAACCGCACCGGCATAAACACCCCGCTTGACAGGCTCCAGTTCATCAATGATCTCCATGGCACGAATCTTTGGTGCACCACTCACTGTGCCAGCAGGGAACGTCGCACGCAATACATCAATCGCACTCATGCCGGGGCGAATTTTCCCGGTCACGTTTGAGACGATGTGCATGACGTGCGAATAATGTTCAATCACCATCTTCTCGGTGAGCCTGACACTGCCGATTTCACTGACACGCCCGGCATCGTTTCGTCCCAGGTCAATCAACATCAGATGCTCTGCCAGTTCCTTCGGGTCAGCCAGCAAATCGGCTTCCAGCGCCTGATCCTCCGCCTCATCCCTGCCGCGCGGCCGGGTGCCGGCTATCGGGCGCACGGTCACCATCCCCTCTTCCAGGCGCACCAGGATCTCCGGCGAAGACCCCACCACATGGAAGTCGCCGAGATCCAGGTAATACATATAAGGCGACGGATTCAGATTGCGCAGTGCCCGATACAGGTTCAGCGGCGGAGCCGTGAACGGAATCGACATGCGTTGCGAGAGCACCACCTGCATGGCATCGCCCTCGACGATATATTCCTTGATGCGCTCGACCGCAGCCTCGAAGCCCTGGCGGGTGAACCCGGAGACAAAATCCGCCTCCTCGATTTTTCCGGTCTTGCCGCGCTGTGCATCATAGACGGATGCCGTCACCTGCAAGGTCTTGGCCAGTTCCTCAAGCCGCGCCTGGCCGCGCTCGAGCGCGTTGTCCTGTGACGGGTCGACATGGACAATCAACTGCAGGGTGCCGGCAAGGTTATCGAAAACCAGCAGTTCATCGGATACCATGAGTAGAATATCGGGACAGTCCAGCAGGTCAGGTTTGGCAAAATCCGCCAGGCGAGATTCGATAAACCGCACCGTGTCATAACCGAAATAGCCGACCAGGCCACCCGTGAATCTTGGTAACCCCGGCATTTCCGGTGCCCTGAATCTCGCCTGGAAGCCCTCTATCCAGGCCAGTGGATCAGCAACGGTTTCCGACTCGATGACCGCACCCTTTTCCTGCAAGCTGATCTGATGCCCGCGCACACTCAGGATCTGGCTGCATGGCAGTCCGATTATCGAATAGCGGCCCCACTTCTCGCCACCGTGTACCGACTCAAGCAGGTAGGAATACGGGCCCTTGGCCAGCTTGATGTAGGTGCTGAGAGGTGTGTCGAGATCAGCCAGGACCTCGCGCGTCAGCGGTATCCGGTTATATCCCTGGTCAGCCAGGGCCTTGAACTGTTGAGGTTTCATCACACTCACCTTTGAGCATACCGGGTTGCAAATGAAAGCAGGTCAGACAGCGAACAATCGCCACCATCGCCAGCTGGCCATGTGCCACGCCAGGTATATCTCTGCAGTGAAGTGTGCCATACGCATCAGGCCGCCTTTTCCAGCAAAGGGAGGATTTCCGTCAGGGAATCGATAACTGCATCGGGATGCGAATCGCGGATATCAACACCGTGATTATAGCCATAACTCATACAGACAATCTGGAACCCGGCCGCACGTGCCGCATGCACATCACTGACTGAATCGCCGATCATCAGGCACTGCTCCGGACGGCAACCGAAAAATTCCGCCCCGTGCAGCAGCGGCGCGGGATCCGGCTTCTTTTCCGGCAGCGTATCACCACTGATAACAATGGAGAAATCATCACGAACACCCAGGTCCCGCAACAACGGTTCGGTAAATTGCGCCGCCTTGTTGGTAACACAGCCAAGCTTGTAACCGCCCGACCTGAGCAGGTCCAGCCCCTCGCGGACACCGGGATACAGGTGCGAGCGTTGCGAGGTGTTTTGCGCATATAAATCCAGGAAAACGGGGTAAGCGCGCTCGAAGTCGGCCTCGTCGGGCTCACCATCCAGACTCCCGGCCAGGGCGCGGCGCACCAGACGCTCGACACCGTTTCCAACCCAGTTGCGCACCTGTGTCTCACCCCTGGGGGGCCTGCCCAGCTGCTGCATCATGGCATCAACGCAAAATGCCAGGTCCGGCACACTGTCAACCAGGGTGCCATCCACGTCTATCAGTATCATCTCAGGCTTGCGCATCAGCCGACCGCTTTGGCAATCTCGGCTCGCATGGCGTCAATCGTAACCTTGTAATCCTCCGCACCAAAGATGGCGGACCCGGCGACAAACGTGTCGGCGCCGGCCGCAGCAATCTCGCCGATATTGTCGACCTTCACGCCGCCATCGATTTCCAGCCGGATGTCACGACCGCTCTCATCGATAATCCTGCGTGCCTCGCGCAGTTTGTCGAGTGCGGTAGGAATGAAGCTCTGCCCGCCGAATCCCGGGTTGACTGACATCAGCAGGATCATATCGACCTTGTCAATCACATATTTAAGGTAGTCCAGCGGGGTGGCCGGATTAAATACCAGCCCTGCCTTGCAACCACTGTCGTGGACCAGCGACAGAGACCGATCGATGTGTTCACTGCCCTCGGGATGGAAGGTGATGTAGGTTGCCCCGGCCTTGGCGAAGTCAGGAATAATCCGGTCCACCGGCTTGACCATCAGATGCACATCGATATCGGCTGTCACGCCATGCTTGCGCAGGGCCTCGCAAACCAGTGGTCCAATCGTCAGGTTCGGCACATAGTGGTTATCCATGACATCGAAGTGCACGATATCCGCGCCGGCATTCAGTACATTGGTGACTTCTTCTCCCAGGCGCGCGAAATCCGCAGAGAGAATGGAGGGTGCGATCTTGTAGTCGGCCATGTCGATGTCCTCGTTCATGATTCCAGTGGTAGTTACAATAATTTACGGAAGGCGCACTTTACCCTAACGGCGCCGATTTTTCAGCACCGCAGGGCATAACTGTAACCGTCCGGAAACACACAATTGGCTACCTGACATCCAGGCCGGAAAGCACCTCATCAACCGGCGAGAGCGCCGTTCCCGCAGTCGGCATCGATGCAAAACCCGGGACATGCCGCTTTTTCATGAATAGCAGTCAGTTATGCGCACTTTATGAAAGCCGGCATCAGGCAGTGACTGCGCTCGGGCCACGCCCTGTACAAGACGTCAAGCATGGCAACCCGCAGTGCTGCTGGCCGACATTGTACTGAACAGCCCTGGAGAGCAGCGCATGGCACTTGCCATTCACCCCTGCAAGTCTTATAAAGAAGCTGGTAATAACAAGCAGGCCGCCGCTTTTCGACCAGCCTGACAGTCAAACAACAAGCGCGGGGACAGCCGAAATGGGGAATGAATTTCAACCACGTATTGGTGACTGGTACCAGAACATTACTGGAGACAACTTCGAGATCGTGGCACTCGACGAAGACGAGACCACGATGGAAATCCAGTACTACGATGGCGCGATTGAAGAAATCGATTTTGATACATGGAATGACATGGAAATCGTGCCCATTGAGCCGCCGGAAGACTGGTCAGGCTCGCTGGACATCGAACGTGATGACTATGGCGTTGATCTGGAATTGACATCACCGAATGATCACATCAACCCGATAGACGAACTGGAATAACCGGACGCATCGCGCAAGCAACAGCAGACAACA
>JASFOC010000304.1:0-4019 GCA_050116715.1 Gammaproteobacteria bacterium | reverse complement strand
CCGCGCCGGCCCCGGATTGACGGTCAATCCATTTATTCGGCTGCAGGCTCTTCCTGCGCACCCTCCTGGTGGTAGTAGTCGTACTTTTTGAGGATGTCGAAGGTAAAGCCCCAGGCCTCGTTGTAGGAAAGGCCGCTGTCATCCGGGATGATAAGCTTCACGTAGAGGTTGTTCCCGAAGCGTTCCTTGAGGTCCGAGAGTTCCTCGTGTAACTGCTTGCGGCTTACCGCGCGGTAGTCCTCTTCACCCGCGTCCTTGATCCTGATCTGGTAGTACTTGCCTTCCTTCCAGTAGCGCACCGTGACCACGTGCTTGCCCTGCGCGGAGCGGGCGGGCTTGACCAGCTTGTCGTATTTCACCCGCAGATCGTCGTACTCGCCCTGCAGCAGACTCAGCTGCTCTTCCGTCAGTGAACTGCCCTGGCGCAGCTCTGCCAGCTCCGCAGCCTGTTCCCGGTTCTCCTGCTCAGCCCGGGTCAACTGTTCCAGCACCTGCTGCAGGCGCTGGTCCAGCGTGTCGCGCACATCCGCGAGCTGGGTATAACGGGCCTCGCTTTGTCTGATCTTGTCCTCGTGCAACTGCACGTCACGCTGTGCCTGCTGCAGGCTCGCGGACAGCTGGCGTTTTTCCGCCTGCAGGCTCAGCAACTGTTGCTGCTGCTGCGACAGTTGCTCGCGGGTATTGCGGTTGATCTCGTTGGCCCGCATCAGGCGCATGCGCAACTCGGAATTCTCGTGCTGTGCCTGGGCCAGTTGCTCCTCCAGGGTGGCACTGGTCTCGGTCATGCTGAGCGCCAGCGCCTCGGCCTCGCGTTCTGACTCGATCGTGTCGCGCAGGGTCTGCACCAGTTCCCAGTTGCGCAGCATCAGTACCACGCTCGCAATCATGAAGATCATTACCACCACCATCATGATGTCGGTGAACGACGGCCAGAAGCTGTCCGCACCCGTCTCGGTGGATGCATTGCGGCGCAGGTCGATAAAGCCTTGCTGCATCTTCAGTCACCCGCCGGCGGCAGGCGGAAGCCTTCCCGCAGCAGCTGCTTGATGTCGTCGATATTTCCCGTTGTATTGCGCATGCGCTCGTCGAGCCTGGCTGCCACCGTGTTCAGGCGTGTGCCGGCCTCGATGTATTCATGCTGGGTCGAGCGCAGGCCGTCCGCGGCTTCGCGCAGCGCGTGGATCAGGCCGGCCACTTCTTGCAGCATGGTGTCACTGTCGCGCGCATGCCGCGGCAGCAGGTACACCGTGGTGACCTCCTCCACGCCGCTGAGGAAATGCGTCTGCGCATCCGTGAGCTTGATGTAGAAGTAGCCGTAGAACAGGTAGCAGAGGATGGCCGTAATGGTCGTCGACAGCGCCGTGGACATGCCATGGATAACCAGCCCCATGTCGCCGGTTTCCTGCGCAGCATCGAGCAGGTTGGATGCACCGACCAGTGCGACCGACAGCGACACAATGGTACCGAAGACGCCGGTCAGGATGAGAATATTGCTGACATATTTGGCAAAACTGGTACGGGTACTCTCGTCCGCGAGCAGGGTCGCGGCCAGTGCGCTGTGGTTGACCGGCGCAAAATCGTCGCTCATCGCCTTGATGGTCATGTAACGACGCGCAATCACGGACTTCGGGCTGATGCCTTTCAGCACATTTTCCGCATTCCCCTTGAACTGCCGCAGGAAACGCGCCAGTGCCGTCTCTTCCTGGGCATAGTACACCAGGGCCGCAATGATCTTTACCAGCCCCAGCAGAAACACCACCAGGATACTGCCATTGACGATGATGCCGACCGGCGTCTTCTGGTTTTCGAAATAGAGCTGATTGAGCAGTCCTATGTTGGCCACCAGGATAAGCAGCACAATCACGCCAAGCACGAGCAGGCGGAACAGCACGCGGCGGCTGAAGTTGGGTCGGGTCTCTAGCATGGCATTGATCCTTCAATGAGAGGGTCCGGCAGGCGCCAGACACCTGCCGTGACCGTAAGATTAGCCTGTCAGACTTTGCGGTAGATTTCCGCCCCCTGCTGCAGAAACTCCCGTGACTTGTCGGACATGCCCTGCTCGAGGGCGGCGTCGACGTCACCGATGCCCTTGCCGGCGGCGTAGTCACGCACATCCTGACTGATCTTCATGGAACAGAACTGCGGACCGCACATGGAACAGAAGTGCGCCACCTTGGCGGAATCCTTGGGCAGGGTCGCGTCGTGGAATTCCCGCGCCTTCTCCGGATCCAGCCCGAGATTGAACTGGTCCTCCCAGCGGAATTCGAAACGTGCCTTGGAGAGCGCGTTGTCACGCACCTGCGCACCCGGGTGGCCCTTGGCGAGATCGGCGGCATGCGCAGCCAGCTTGTAGGTGATGATACCCTCGCGCACATCCGCCTTGTCCGGCAGGCCGAGATGCTCCTTGGGCGTGACGTAGCACAACATGGCGGTGCCATACCAGCCGATCTGCGCGGCGCCGATTGCCGAAGTGATGTGGTCATAGCCGGGCGCGATATCGGTTGTCAACGGACCCAGGGTGTAGAACGGCGCCTCGTGACAATCGGCCAGTTCCTTTTCCATGTTCTCCTTGATCATTTGCATCGGTACGTGACCCGGCCCCTCGATCATCACCTGCACGTCGTGTTCCCAGGCAATCCGCGTCAGCTCACCCAGGGTCTCCAGTTCGGCGAACTGGGCGGCATCGTTGGCATCGGCAACGGACCCCGGCCGCAGGCCGTCACCCAGCGAGAAGGAGACGTCATAGGCCTGCATGATCTCGCAGATCTCGGCGAAGTGTGTATAGAGGAAACTCTCCTGGTGGTGCGCAAGACACCATTTCGCCATGATGGAACCACCGCGCGAGACAATGCCGGTCACGCGTTTCGCCGTCAGCGGCACCCAGGCGAGGCGTACGCCGGCATGGATGGTGAAATAGTCCACGCCCTGCTCGGCCTGCTCGATCAGGGTATCGCGGAACATCTCCCAGGTAAGATCCTCGGCCTTGCCGTTGACCTTTTCCAGCGCCTGGTAGATCGGCACGGTCCCCACCGGCATGGGTGAATTACGCAGGATCCACTCGCGCGTCTCGTGGATGTTCTTGCCGGTGGACAGGTCCATCAGGGTGTCCCCGCCCCAGCGAGCTGACCACACCATCTTCTCGACTTCTTCCGCGATTGAGGAAGTGACTGCCGAATTGCCGATGTTGGTATTCACCTTCACCAGGAAATTGCGCCCGATGATCATCGGCTCCAGCTCGGGGTGGTTGATATTGGCCGGAATGATGGCGCGGCCGCGCGCGATCTCGTCGCGCACGAATTCCGGGGTCACCCGTTCGGGGATGCTGGCACCGAAACTCATGCCGGGATGCTGTCGCCGCAGGGCGGCATCGCGCACCTCCTCCAGCAACAGGTTCTCGCGGATGGCAACGTATTCCATCTCGGGCGTAATGATGCCGCGGCGCGCATAGTGCATCTGGGTGACATTGCGGCCTGCCAGGGCGCGGCGCGGCTTGCGGATATGTTCAAAGCGCAATTGCGCCAGCTCAGGGCTGGACTGGCGTGCACGACCGAATGCCGAGGTGGGACCGTCGAGCTGTTCGCTGTCGCCGCGCTCCTCAATCCAGGCGGTACGCACTTCAGGCAGGCCGGCAAGCAGGTCGATCTCGACAGCGGGATCGGTATAGGGGCCCGAGGTATCGTAAATCGTGACCGGCGGGTTCTTTTCGCTGCCGAAACTCGCCGGCGTATCCGCCTGGCTTACCTGGCGCATCGGGACCCGGATATCCGGGCGTGATCCCGTTACGTAGATCTTGCTGGAATTGGGGAAAGGTCGGGTAACCTCGTCGGAAAGCTGTGTGGCCTTCCTGATAAATTCTTCCGGGATCGCACTCATTTGGCCGTCCTCGCGGTTGTATAGACAAAGCCGGCAGGTACATGAGCTTCCCTACGCCGGTATTGACCGGATCAGGTTCCAAGGGTCTCTCTCAGCCCCTCAGGGGCACCCCCAGCTGGGGCTACACCGTACCCAATGGACATGTT
>JASFOC010000303.1:0-4021 GCA_050116715.1 Gammaproteobacteria bacterium | reverse complement strand
AACATTGAATGCCGCTGACAACTGGATCATCTCCCGGCTGCAGCAAACCAGTGACGAAGTCACAACCGCCATTGAGAGCTATCGCTTTGATCTCGCAGCCCAGGCAATTTACGCCTTCATCTGGGATGAATACTGTGACTGGTATCTGGAGCTTTCCAAACCGGTGTTAACGAATTCGGAGAGCAGCGCTGAGGCACAACGGGGCACCCGCCGTACCCTCGTCAGGGTAATGGAAACTGTGTTGCGACTGGTGCATCCACTGGCACCCTTTATCAGTGAGGAAATCTGGCAGCGCATGGCCCCACTTGCCGGGATTTCCGGCAAGACCATCATGCGCCAACCCTACCCAGCAGCGGACCTGTCGCTGGTTGATACTGCCGCAACTGCTGAAATCGACTGGGTAAAAAGCGTCATCGCCGGTGTTCGCAAGATTCGCAGCGGCATGAGTATCGACCCCAGAAAACCGTTGCCGGTATTGCTGCAAAACGGATCGGCAGCAGACAGGGACAGACTTGAAAATAACCGGCACTACCTGGAGAACATCGGGCGTATCGAGGGCATCACGTGGCTGGATAGCGGTCAACAGGCACCGGAATCTGCAACCGCCCTGGTTGGTGAAATGAAGCTGCTGATCCCGCTATCGGGACTGATAGACAAGGATGCTGAAATTACCCGCCTTGCCAGGGAACTGCAGAACAGGTCAAAAGAATTGCTGCGTTGTGAACAGAAACTTGCCAATGCCGGTTTCCTTGACAAGGCACCTGCTGCGGTTGTTGCGAAGGAGCAGTCGCGGGCAAGCAGCCTGAAACAGGCAATCAGCGACCTTGAAGAGCAGAAAAGGAAAATCCAGTCGCTGTAATCAAACGCCTGCCAGCCTCATAACCAGATTGACGACGCCCCATACCAGGAGAATAAAGAGCAGCGTCACGAGCAATCCGATCACGATGTACTGTGACGGCTTGCCATGCACAAAATCCTGCTCGCGCCTGCGGTTACTCTGTACACCGAACATACTTGCCAGCACACTGCCGAACACCTGAAGCAGCGACGG
Organism: Gammaproteobacteria bacterium; assembly: GCA_050116715.1. GTDB lineage: Bacteria > Pseudomonadota > Gammaproteobacteria > UBA9214 > UBA9214 > UBA9214. Next base: position 2,970 of record JASFOC010000303.1, on the reverse strand, counting down.
TTTATTAGCCGGATCGTCTTTGCCTGATCCCATGGTCATGTACCCGTTGGAAAAAGAGCCGCTATTGTACTGACACCCTGCACACCTGCAACTGCAACACGCAAGCGGACACTGACCACCCCCCTGGAGACAGTCCGCCTCACCCGCAGTAATTCACGCAGCCATCTGAAACTCTTAACTTTTTTTGCAGCATGCCGATAAAACACGGTGTGAATCAAGCGAATGGTTTCTTTTTATATTTCAGTTGCTTGCATAGCCCGCGCTGTGTACCACAGGAGTATCCAGACCAGGCCAGGAAGACTCGCATTGAAATTGCACAAAACATAGACATGCATGGTGAGAATAAATGGCAACAATCCTGATCATCGACGACCAGCTCACAAGCCGGCAAATATTACAGCACCTTGTAAGTTCCATTGACAGTGAGATTAACGTCAAGGGCTTCGCCGATCCGCTGGAAGCTTACGAGTGGTGTAGAAGTAATCCCTGCAATCTCATCTTGACCGACTACAAGATGCCCCAGATGAACGGGATTGAATTCATCAGGAAATTTCGCAAAAACGCCACCAGCAAGGAAGCTCCCGTCATCATGGTGACCTCCATTGAGGATAGGAATATACGCTACGAGGCACTGGAGGCCGGCGCAACTGATTTCCTCATGAAGCCAGTGGATCATTACGAGTGCCGGGCTCGCTGCAAGAACCTCATGACACAGTACCAGCAATACAAGATCATCAGCGACCGCTCACGCTGGCTGGAACGGCGCGTTGCTGAAGCTACCAGTGAAATACGATTGCGTGAAAGGGAAACCCTCATACGCCTTGCGAGGGCAGGCGAATATCGAGACGAGGAAACCGGCAACCATGTTATTCGCATGGCCAAGTACTCGCGAATTATCGCAGAAGAACTCGGATTCTCCCAGGACGAGGCTGAGGTCATTGAGATGGCTGCGCCGATGCATGACATCGGCAAGATCGGCATCCGGGATGACATTCTGCTGAAGCCCGGAAAGTTGACCGCTGAAGAATTCGAAATAATGAAAACACACACACTGATTGGTCACGACATTCTCAAGGACAGTCCCTCAAAGTATCTGCAGATGGGCGGGATTATTGCACTGGGTCATCATGAAAAGTATGACGGAACCGGATATCCCTATGGCAAAAAATCTTCCGAGATCTCGATCGAAGCCAGGATTGTTGCAGTAGCAGATGTCTATGACGCACTCGTATCAGAGCGCCCCTACAAGAATGCATGGTCAATGCAAACCGCACTCGAATACATGGAAAACCTTAGCGGCAAGCATTTTGACCCGGAATGTCTACATGCATTCAGAAAGAATATTGATGTCGTAGGAAAGATACAGGGAATGTTGCCTGATGTTCCGATCAAAAAATATAGTTAATTACCAAGAACATGACAATCATAAGGACACTGAAGAACTTCATTGAGTATCCAGAATCCCGCTCGTGTGGAGAATTCCAACAAGCAGTAATCAGAATAATAATTCTTTCATCAATAACAGTATATTTTTCATTGCATTATTTCATAACAAATCAAGCAAATATTCTTGAACAGCCCGTTGGTTTCTTAACAATTTACGACCTAATCGCAGTACTCATATTATTTTCGTTCAAATTTGTACCAACGACGTCCCACACCCGAAGAATCTTTACCTTGCTAGCCGATCTTACGTTCTTGTCATTCACCTTACATATAGGTGGTGACGAAGCCACTTTATGCTTTTCAGTGTATTTGTGGCTCATTATCGGCTACGGCATGCGCTTTGGCCAGAAGTACCTACTAGCAGGAACGATGATTGGTGTGATGGAATTTGTGATGGTGCTTCTAACAACTGAGTATTGGATTGAACAAAGGACCGCAGGTATTGGTTTATTGATAGGGCTTATTGTTCTACCTATATTTTTTTCTGTCCTCTTAAGCAAATTAACCAAGGCAAAAGCCGCAGCAGAAGAAGCTAACAGATCAAAAAGTGAATTTTTGGCTAACATGAGTCATGAGATCAGAACCCCACTAAATGGGGTTATTGGAATGTCTGATCTGCTAATGGACACACAACTTACGGATGAACAGAGGGAGCTTTCCAGCACATTACGAGCCTCCGCCAAGACATTGCTTACATTAATTCAGGACGTCCTGGATATTTCTAAAATTGAGGCAGGCAAGTTCTCTATTGAGGAGACTGAATTTGACCTTCATGAATTAGTTAATACAACCATCTCTATTATGAAAGTTCAAGCAGACTCAAAAGGCCTGAAGCTTTTATCGGTAACTTCTCCATCAACACCGTTTCGTCTAATTGGTGACCCTCATCACTTAAAACAAGTATTTATAAACTTGATTGGCAATGCTATAAAGTTTACTCAAGAGGGCAGTGTCACATTAAGGATAACAACAACATCCGAAAACCTTGAAAAGGCGACCATACGTTTTGAGGTTATTGACACAGGTATTGGCATACCCTTATCAGCTCAAGATAGTATTTTTGAAAGTTTTACACAGGCAGATAACTCAACAACAAGGAAATATGGAGGAACTGGATTAGGAACAACAATATCGAAACAAATAGTTGAACTCATGAATGGTACGATTGGGTTACATAGTGTACCTGATGTTGGAAGCACGTTCTGGTTCCAGATAGAGTTCAAAAAGCACGAAAACAGCAATGAACCAATACATACGGAAACAATGGGTAACTTGAATGTATTCGTTATCGCACGTGAAAAAGCTTATGGTATTACCGACTCATTATCTACATGGGGGATAAAGCACAGATGGGAAAGCAATCCAGAAAAGGCAATTATCAAAATAATTAACGCCACAGGTAATGAGGAACCCAATGTCATAATCGCCGACAAAGCATGCTTGGGTGATAGCCCAGAATACATACCCGAAAAAATTCATTCCAAGAAAAAATACGCAAATTTACCTATAATCCTTATCTCCCCC
>JASFOC010000302.1:0-4030 GCA_050116715.1 Gammaproteobacteria bacterium | reverse complement strand
GGTAGCCAGGCAAGCCTGCTGGACGGGGTTACACTCGCCCTGCCGGCATTGACGCGTGCGGCCAAGCTGCAAAGACGGGCATCACAGGCAGGCTTTGACTGGCCGAGTATTCATGGCGTCTCTGACAAGGTGGAAGAGGAACTCGAGGAGCTCTGCACAGAGATCGAAAAGGGCGCGGACAGGGACGCGCTCGTCGATGAGGCAGGGGACCTGTTATTCGCTACTGTTAACCTGCTGCGACATGCCGGCATCGACCCGGAATCAGCACTGCGCCAGGGCAACGAGAAATTCAGCCGGCGCTTTCGCCAGGTCGAAGCGATGTGTGTCGAGGCGGGCCACGCTGTTGCGGAGACCGATCTCGATACGCTGGACGCCTACTGGGACAAAGTGAAGGAACTTGAAGGAAACCCCTGATTTGTCACAGCTGTCCTTGAGTCCTGGCAGCTATTCGGGTACAAATGGCGCTCAGCCACGGCCTAAACTTGCCTCCTCCGAAGTGCATGGGCGGAAACCGGATAAATGCCAACAGACAACCCTGAAAACGTAATCGAGGTCCAGAACCTCTTTTCCCATTACGGTGAACGGGCCATTCTGCAGGATATCAACCTGGCAATCCGGGCCGGCGAGATCATGGTCATCATGGGAGGCAGCGGTTCCGGCAAGACCACACTGATGCGGAATATGCTGGGCCTGAACAAGCCAACCTCCGGAAGCATTCGTATCTTCGGGAAGGACATCACCCGGATCAAAAGGCGTGAGCTTTACGAACTGCGGCGCAAGATCGGCGTGGCCTTTCAGGGCGGTGCATTGCTTGGTTCCATGACCGTGGCTGAGAATATTGAACTGCCGCTGCGACAGCACACGCGACTTGACGAGAGTACTATCCGGATTATGTCGCGCATGAAGCTCGAAGTGGTTAACCTTGCCGGCTTCGAAAACCTGATGCCGTCCGAATTATCCGGCGGGATGGTGAAACGGGCTGCGTTGGCGCGGTCCATCATCATGGACCCGAACCTGCTGTTTTTCGATGAGCCCTCGGCCGGACTTGATCCCGTGGTGTCGGCCGAACTGGATGAGCTGATACTGCGTTTGAAAGCGGCCATGAATGTCACCATCGTGGTGGTAACCCATGAACTGGAGAGCGCGTTCAAGATCGCCGACCGGATCACTGTCCTCGGTAGCGGGCGACTGCTGCAGACAGGTACAGTCGAGGAGATTCAGCAGAGTGATAATGAAGTGATACAGGACATGCTGAACCGGCGCCCCCGGGACGAGGCGGTGAATGCAGAGGAATATCTTGCACGCCTGACTGCTGACCGCGGCAGGCGGCATATCTAGCTGCTGACTGGCAGCGGCGTGGCTAGCTCGCCGCTGCGGTGTCAGCAGGTTGCTCTGGAGGGGGGGTGTTGATCTCGTCGATCTTCTCTTGCATCTTCGCCAGCAGTCCGTCAAAACCTTCTTTCTTGACTATTTCCTGGTAGGAGCTTCGATAGTTGCTGACCAGGCTGACGCCCTCGATGATGACGTCATACACCAGCCAATCATCACCCTTCTTGTACAGCTTGTAGTCGACCGGGATGTCGGCGCTGGCCGCAATAATCAGTGTCTCCACGAGCGCCTTGCTGCCTTTTACCTTTTCACCGGGATACTCGACTTTTTCATTGGTGTAGGCCTCGATCTTTCCTATGTAGGTATTCTCGATAAGCTGCGAGAACAGGGTGATGAATTTTTCCCTTTCCTGCGCTGTGGCCTTCTTCCAGTTGGTTGCCAGGGTGCGCTGCGACATGGCGTTAAAGTCAAAACGCGTATTGATGTGGGCACGGATCCTGGCGCGCCGGTCGTCCTGATCCAGGGTGTCGTCCTTGAGCAGCGCGATTATCGCATCAACGGATTCGTGCACCGTCTGTTCCGGAGATGTCTCGGCGCTTCCATAGGCGGGAACAGCAAGCACGGTAGAGAGAGTCAGCAGCATAAGCATGTTCTTCAGCATGATCATTACCTCATTAAACGGGTATTCGTGAAATCATTTTTCAATCTTGTTCTGGCGGTACTGTGCATAGGCATCCCTGACGAAAAGATAGGGATCCAGCGCATCCTTCTTGATCCCTTCGTAGGTATCCTTGTCCAGCGACAGGTTGTTTATTGTCCTGACGGCGATCGCGCCAAGGTAGTCGTAATTGTTCTTGTCCTTGCCCCAGATATAGTACGTCAGATCCATGCGTGAGTCGGCAAACAGACCGATGGTGTCACGCAGGTTCGACGGGCCCAGAAAGGGCAGCACCAGATAGGGGCCTGGTCCTACGCCGTAATGGCCGAGTGTCTGGCCGGTATCTTCATCTCTCGGTGCAATACCGAAGTGCTCCTTCGACGGATCAAACAGGCCCCCGATGCCCAGGGTGGTATTGGTTGCAAACCGGGTAAGTTCGTAGCCGGCATCGGAGAACTTTCCCTGCAGTGTGGCATTGATGATGCTCACCGGCGCCCGCAGGTTATTGAAGAAGTTCTTGAGCGACACCCGCCAGGGTTCTGGCACGTAGCGGAAACCCCTGGCTAGAGGCTTCATGACGTAGAAATACATCTTGTCGTTGAACCAGAAGATGCCGCGGTTGACTGTTTCGAGCGGGTCATAGACATCAAGGACCGTGTCATCGTCATCCAGGAAAGGCAGGTCATCCTGTGCATCTGCATTCGCGGGGGGCGGTGTGCCAGCGTCGGCAAGCATGCTGTTGCCGGGCGCGGTGTCCGGTGTAACCATGCTGGTATTGCCGCCATAGGCAGGCGTTACCGATCCGGCAGAGATCCCGTATACGGGAAAGGCCAGCAGCAGGATTGCCGCGAGTAGCTGCTTGAGTCGTGAAGTCATGGGCCCTGTTTATTCGCCTTCGAAGATGTACTTGCTGACGAGTTCTTCCAGACTGATAGAGGCCTCTGTTTCCTCGATTTCATCGCCGGGTCCAAGGATGATATCCGAGCCGCCGGGCGTCAGCTTGACGAACTTGTCGCCAATGATACCCGCGGTGCGAATTGATGCGATACTGTCATCCTGTAACTCCACGGACTTGTCGACGTCCAGGTGCACAATTGCCTCGTAATCGACCGGGTCGAGTTCGATGCGGGAGACCTTGCCAACGTTGACTCCGGCCAGTTCGACGACCGATCCTTCCTTCAGGCCGCTGATGGAGGTGAAGCGTGCACTGACAGGGTAGGTTTCATTCCGGAATACCTTGATGTCGCCCATCTTGATTGCCAGATAGGAAAAACAGGCAAATCCTGCCAGCAGAAACAGGCCGACAATCATTTCCAGATTCATTTTTTTCATAACCAGTCCTATTTTCGCAGATCCGAGTCGTGGCGTTTCGTCTCAGGAAAGTATCAGTGACCCGATCAGGTAATCCCAGACCAGAATCGTGACCGATGCCAGCACGACAGCATCTGTGGTGATCCGGCTGACACCTTCCGCTCCGAACACGCCGGTGCGGTTGAGGTGCAGGTAGTATCCCTTAAAGGTCGTGATCCAGACAATCAACAGACCGAATATCGTTGCCTTGATGCCGCATAACCTGATATCCGCCCATTCAACGCTGCTGTACATGCCCTGGAAATAGGCCCCTTCGGCAACGTCCAGGACGACCACGCCGGCAATATAACCGCCCAGAATCCCGACGACATTGAAGATGAACGCCAGCGCCGGCAGCGAAATCATGGCTGCGACAAACTTTGGAGAGACCAGAAATTTGACGGGGTCGATGGCCATGCATTCGAGCGCATCGATTTGCTCGGAACTGCGCATAATGCCGATTTCGGCGCAAATTGCCGAGCCGGCGCGCCCTATTACCATCAGGGCAGTCAGCACCGGCCCCAGTTCCTGGATCAGACTGAGGGCGACAGCGGAACCCAGCAGTTCCTCCGAGCCGAATTTCTTCAGGTTGTAGTAGCCCTGCAGGCCAAGCACCATGCCGGTAAACAGGCCGGTCACCAGGATCACGGTGACCGAGCGAGCGCCGAAAAAGTAAATCTGCCTGATGATGGG
>JASFOC010000301.1:0-4042 GCA_050116715.1 Gammaproteobacteria bacterium | reverse complement strand
GATGGTCGACAGACATGATTTCACTCGTGATGAACTGCTTGAAGTGCTCGGGCAGGCGGAACGCCGCGACGACATTATCGAGCTGATGAGCAAGCCAGCGGAGAAACGGCTGGCCTGGCACGAATACCGCAAGATCTTCCTGACCAGCAGCCGTATCGACGGCGGGGTTGCGTTCTGGACAGAGTACGCGGATATCCTGGCAAAGGCCGAGCAGTCCTTCGGCGTCGATCCGCAGATCGTGGTTGCCATCATCGGCGTGGAAACCCGCTACGGCAGCAACACCGGCCGGCACCGGGTGCTGGATGCACTGTCCACGCTGGCTTTCGACTATCCGCCACGCAGCAAGTTTTTCACCGGCGAACTGGAGCAGTACCTGCTGCTCACCCGCGAGGAGAACATCGATCTGCTCAACGCAACCGGTTCCTATGCCGGTGCCATGGGCTACGGACAGTTCATCCCCAGCAGCTACCGCAACTACGCAGTCGATTTCGATGCCAGTGGCACACGCGACCTGTGGGACAGCCCGATGGATATCATCGGCAGCGTCGCCAACTATTTCCACGAACACGGCTGGCAACACGGGGAGCCGGTCGCGGTGCGCGCCGAGGTAACGGGCGACGCTTATCAGCCACTGCTGGCGCTGGGCTACGAGCCAAACACCGTACTGCATGCCATGCGCCACGATGGCGTTACCCCGGTGACCGAAATGCCGGATGACCTGGAGGCCGCACTGATTGCCTTCGAGCAGGAGGACGGTCCTGAATACTGGCTGGGCTTCAACAACTTCTACGTGATCACCCGCTACAACCACAGCCCGCTGTATGCCATGGCGGTCTACCAGCTTAGCGAGGAGATTCGTGCGGCCTATGCAGCCAGCCTGTTGCCGGATGAGTAGACCTGGAACGGCGAATCGGTCAGGATACATTTCACAGCAGGATCCCGGAGAACCCTTGTGCAGGAATCAAGTGCCATGAAGACAACCCTCCGTGTCGCCGCAATGAGCGTATTAACCGCCGGCTTCCTCGCCGGCTGCTCGACCACGAATACAGTTTTCGAGCCGCAGGATGCGGCTCCCGCGAGGCCGATTGACGTTTCCTCAATCCCGGATGCCATCCCCAGGCCAGAGCCTCGCAGCCGCTACGGCAATCCTGAATCGTACGTGGTATACGGCAAGCGCTATTACACCCTGCCCTCCAGCAAGGGTTACAGCGAACAGGGCATGGCCTCCTGGTACGGCACCAAATTTCATGGCAAACGCACCTCCAGCGGTGAACCCTATGACCTCTACGGCATGACCGCTGCACACAAGACCCTGCCGCTGCCGACCTATGTCAAGGTCACCAACCTGCAGAACGGCCGCTCCGTTACCGTCAAGGTGAATGACCGCGGACCTTTTCATGACGACCGGATCATCGACCTGTCCTACACCGCGGCGGCCAAGCTGGGCATCCTCGGCAAAGGCACCGGCAAGGTTGAGGTCAGGGCCATAGACACCGGCACCGGCGACACACTGCAGCTGGCGAAAGCCACCCCGGCAGCACCGGCAGCGACTGCCGCACAGTCCCTGTATCTCCAGGTCGGTGCTTTCAGCAGCGCGCAAAATGCCGAACGCCTGCGCAATGAAATCCTGGATCAGCAGGTCGGGGAAGTCCGCATCGTGGAAACAACCGGCAATGCCGGAACCTTCTACAAGGTCCAGGTCGGACCGTTCAGCGACATTTCAGAAACGGACCGGGTGGTACGCGCACTCAAACCGCTGGGTATCAACGAAAGCCGTTCATTCGTTCAATAACCGTCTCCGGGCGTTGCAAACCAGCACCCACATCCGGACAATGCAGTCAGCCTGAAGAACCACCACCGCCCATGGAATGAATATGTACAACCTATTGTTTTTATTAGTAATTGTCACATGCACGAGTCTCTTTACCGGAACAGCCCGGACAGCCGAGCTACCGATCCCCAAAGCCCCGTCCAGCGGCGCCAAGGCGTTTGTCATTCAGGATTTCAACAGCGGCAGGATCATCGCCGAGGAAAATGCCGACACCCCGGTAGAGCCCGCCAGCATCACCAAGATGATGACCGCCCATATTGTCTTCAACGAACTGGCTTCCGGCAATCTGGCGCTCGACGACATGGTGACCATCAGCGAAAAGGCCTGGCGCACACCGGGTTCACGCATGTTTGTCGAGGTCGGCAAGCAGGTTTCGGTGGAGGACCTGCTGCTCGGCCTGATTATACAGTCGGGCAATGACGCGACCGTGGCACTGGCTGAACACATCGCCGGCAGTGAAGAAACCTTCGCTGCCCTGATGAACCGGCATGCCGAGGAAATCGGCTTGACTGGCAGCCACTTCGTCAACTCCACGGGGCTGCCGGACGAACAGCACTACATGACGGCCCGGGACATTGCCCGGCTTGCCGCACTGACCATCGAGCAGTACCCGGAATACTACAAGTGGTACTCGCAAAAGGAGTTTACCTTCAACGATATCACCCAGTACAACCGCAACAAGTTGCTGTGGCAGGATGATAGCGTGGACGGCATCAAGACCGGCCACACGGAGTCCGCGGGCTACTGCCTCGCAACCTCGGCGGTGAAGGATGGCATGCGGCTGATCACGGTGGTGCTGGGTACCAGCAGCGAAAATGCCCGTATTGACGCCAGCCAGGCCTTGCTGAACTACGGGTTCCGCTTCTTCGAGACCCACAAGCTGTACGATGCCGGCACCCCGCTGACCACCACGCGCATCTGGAAGGGCGCAACCGACAGCGCCACACTGGGGCTCGACAAGCCGCTCTATGTGACCATCCCGCGCGGCCAGTACAAGTCGCTGGACGCTTCCATGAGCATCAACAACCGCATCATCGCCCCGGTCGCCGCTGGCCAGGACCTGGGTGTTGTCCAGGTAAAACTCGGCGAGGAAATCGTTGCCGAACAACCGCTGGTGAGCCTGAATTCTGTGGCGGAAGGCTCCTTCATGCAACGGATCACCGATGAAGCCCTGCTGTACTTCGAATAGCTTCCGCAGATAGCCATGCTGACAGCCTACCTTAACGGCAGTTTCCTGCCGCTTGAAGCAGCCAGTATTTCCGTCATGGACCGCGGCTTCCTGTTTGGCGACGGTGTATACGAAGTCATACCCGTCTATGCAGGGAAATTATTTCGCCTGGAGCAGCATCTGCAGCGCCTGCAGAACAGTCTTGACGGGGTACGAATAGGCAACCCGCTGAAGCCAGCGGCGTGGCGCACCCTGCTTGAGGACCTCGTGAGTCGCAATAGCGGCAGTGACCAGGCCGTGTACCTGCAGGTCACGCGCGGCGTGGCCCCGAAGCGTGATCACGCCTTTCCGGTGGATACCCGGCCGACGGTATTCGCCATGAGCAACCCGCTGCCCGCGTCGCGTGATGTTGCCGCAGAAACAGGCATCCATGCGATCACCCTGCCGGATATTCGCTGGCAGCATTGCAATATCAAGGCGATCACCCTGCTGCCCAATGTCATACTGCGGCAGCAGGCGGTCGAGGCCGATACCGCAGAGGCAATCCTGATCAGGGACGGATATGTCACCGAGGGCGCTGCCAGCAATATCTTCATCGTCCGTAACGGCATACTGGTCACGCCGCCCAAGGGCCCGGCACTGCTGCCCGGAATCACCCGCGACCTGATCATTGAACTCGCCGCCGGCAATGCCGTACCCTGCCGCGAGGGGGACATTACTGTAGCGGAACTACATGCTGCCAGCGAGATATGGCTGACCAGTTCCACTCGCGAAATCTCACCGGTGGTACGTCTGGATGATGAAGCTGTCGGAGACGGCAGACCCGGTCCGGCGTGGAAACACATGACCGCCCTGTTCCAGGCATACAAGTCCGCCATCCGCAGGGGTGCGGCTGCCTGACGCCGCCGCCCGCTGCTCATGACATCAAAATGCCGGGGCTGGCGAATTTCAGGCAACTGCACTAGTCTTGTCGTTGTCATAGTCACAATGAAGGCAAACTGTTAAATTCTGACAATGTCCGGGAAAACCTGGTTGACAGCCGC
>JASFOC010000300.1:0-4045 GCA_050116715.1 Gammaproteobacteria bacterium | reverse complement strand
TTGTTGCTGCTGGGGCTGGCAGTGATCTTCGCCCTGCCGCGACTGGTTGGCCCGACCCATGAAACCGCCATCCTGGCAGAACCGTTACCGCCCGCAGGCGACAGCGTGGCACTGCGGGACGCGGCGCAGCAGGTGCTGCAGGCCTACCTGAAATTGCGTGCCGGGCTGGAACTGGAAAACGCGAGCACCTGGGGCGAGCCGGACTGGAGCGAGGCGGCTTCCCTGGCGGCAGCAGGTGACCGTTATTTTGCCCGGCTGCAGTTCACTGCGGCCGCACGCGACTACGAAGCGGCACTCGACCGGCTGCAACAACTGCAAGACAACCGCGATAGCATACTGGCTGCTGCACTGGAGGAGGCGCAACGCGCGCTCGCAGAGAATGATGCGGACACCGCCAGCGCACGCTTTCAAGTCGTACTGGCGATACAACCGGAACACCCGGCCGCGGTCCGCGGTCTCGCACAGGCAGGCAGCCGCAATGCCGTCATCGAACAGATGAACCTCGGGCAGGCAGCAGCAGCGAACAGCGATCTCGAGGCTGCCCGGACCGCTTACCGGCAGGCATTGCTGCTGGATGCAGACTATGCGCCGGCCCGGGAGGCGCTGCAACAGCTGACAGCACAGATCAATGCCCGCGATTTCAATGCGGCAATGACCCGGGCACTGGCTGCGCTGGACGCCGGCCAGACGGGTGCGGCCGGCAAGGCGCTCGCCGAGGCCGGGCAGTTGCAGCCTGGCAATACCGCGGTGCAGGATGCGCGACAGCGCTTGCGGGAGATCCAGGCGCAGAGCAGCCTGGACAGGCTGCGCCGCAGTGCGGCCGACAGGGCCAGCGATGAAGACTGGCAGGCCGCCGTGGAACTGTACCGCAAGGCGCTGGCCATCGACCCGGCAGCCGGTTTTGCGCACACGGGTTTGAGCCGCGCGGAGGCGCGGGTGAAGTTGCATGCCCAGATCGACCACTACCTCGACGAACCGGCCCGGGTGTACTCCGCGACGCCGCTGGCCAACGCCGAAAAGTTGCTGGCAGCTGCCAGTGAGGCGCCCCCGGATGAACCGCGGCTGGCCGGGAAACTCGCGGCACTGCGCGAACTGGTGACCCGGGCCGGCACGCCGCTGACGCTTACCCTGAACTCGGACGGGGCGACCAGCGTGGTGATCTACCACGTCGGGCGCCTTGGCCAGTTCACTACCAGGCAGCTGGAATTACTGCCCGGCGACTACACCATCGTCGGCAGCAGGCCGGGCTACCGGGATGTCCGCAAGGTGGTCAGGCTACGACCCGGTGTTCCCCTGCCGTCGTTGCCGGTGCGCTGCGAGGAAAAGATTTGAGCCGCGTCTACTTTATCCACGATGCACACGGGGAGCGGCAGCTCGGCGAGCCGGATCTGCCGCTGGCCATCGGCGGGGCGGAGCAGGGTGGCATCGTGCTGCCCGGACTGCCTGCCACTGCGGTTGTGGCATACATTGGACTGGACGCCGGCCATGCCTTCATCCAGCCTGCGGCAGCGGCGCTGCAGCTGTTTCACAATCACGAGCATTTGCTGGCATCAAAGTGGCTGAAATCGGGTGACCTGGTGGAGGTCGGGGAGTCGGCCATTATCTGGAACGTGCAGGGCGACCAGGTGCACATCAGTGTGCAGGCGCGGGTAGACGCTCCGGTGCTGGTCCCGCCGGCCACACCACCGCCGTTGAATAACCACGCGTTGCCCGAGGTGCCGCCGCCACCGGCACCCGCTTCCGCTCAACGCGCCTGGCGGCGGCTGGCCCTGGGCGTGTTTGTGCTGTTACTGCTGGGTGCCGCCTTCGTGCTGCTGGCAACGCCCGTCTCGGTACAGATTTCCCCGGAGCCGGAACACCAGTCCCTGGAGGGATTCCCTCCGGCGGTCTCTGTCGCGGGGCGTCAACTGGTCCTGCCGGGGCGCTACACGGTCGTGGCGCAACGTGCGGGTTACCGCCCGCTAAAGCAGACAATCGAGGTTCCGTCTGGCGGATTCCGGTTGTACGAACTGCAGCTGGAGGAACTACCCGGACAGGTCAGCATCGAGCTGCAGCCGGAGGTCCCGTTCCGCCTGTTTGTCAACGAGACACAGGTGCTGGCGGATGCCGGCAACATCGCCGGAATTCCCGGCGGGACGTACCGCCTGCGTATCGAGACAGACCGCTACCTGCCGGTAGAGGAGACACTTGTGGTGGCCGGCAAGGGTGAGGCGCAACGGCTGCAACGGGTGCTGCAGCCGGCCTGGGCCAGCGTCAGTATCGACAGCCAGCCGCCGGGCGCAAGCGTACAGGTGGACGGCAAGGCGATCGGCGTGACACCGCTGGAGACCGAGCTGTTGCAGGGTGAGCGCCAGCTGGTATTGACGCTTGAAAAGTACCAGCAGCTGGCGCTGCCACTGCAGGTCCGGGCAGGCCGTGACCTGGTGCTCGATACGTTCATCTTGCAACCGGCCGACGGCCGGTTGGTGCTTGGCAGTGATCCCGCAGGTGCCAGCGTCAGTATCGACGGGGTCTTTTACGGCACCACGCCGCTTACCGTGTCGCTCGCTTCGGCTGTCGAGCATGCAGTGCGCCTGAGCAAGCCGGGTTACCAGCGCTTTGATGCGCAAATCCGGCTGGCCGCTGACGAGGCGCAGTCTCTCGATGCACAGCTGCGGCCAGAGTACGGCACGGTGTTCGTGACGGCGCAGCCGGCGGATGCGGCCTTGCGGATAGACGGCAGGGATGCCGGCAGGGCCACGCAGCGCCTGCAGCTGACCACGCGCAGCCATACCCTGGAATTCAGCAAGCCTGGCTATGCCAGCAAATCCGTTACGGTCACACCGCGTGCCGGTACCAGCCAGAATGTGGATGTCAATCTGGTTACGGCTGAACAGGCAGAGGTCAGACGCAAGGCCGCAGCCACGCCTGGCGTGATTTCCAGTCCCGCGGGACAACTGCGGCTGGTGCGTCCGCAGGACAGCTTTCGCATGGGGGCGTCGCGTCGCGAGGCCGGGCGCCGTGCCAATGAAAGTGCGCGGCTGGTGCAGCTGGTGCGGCCCTTCTACCTCGGCGAACGGGAGGTGACCAATGCTGCTTACCGGCAGTTCCGCCCGCAGCACAGCTCAGGGTCAGCTGAAGGCGTGAGCCTGGATGGTGACAATCAGCCCGTGGTGAATGTCAGCTGGGACGATGCGGCCCGTTTCTGCAACTGGCTGAGCAGCCGCGCCGGACTGCCGCCGGCCTATGTCGAGGACAATGGCCGGATGCAGGCAGTGCTGCCGCTGACGACCGGCTATCGCCTGCCGAGCGAGGCGGAGTGGGCCTACGTGGCACGAAAGTATACGCAAGCCACGGAGCAGCGCTACCCGTGGAATGGCAGTTACCCGCCAACCGTGGTTGCCGGTAATTTTGCAGATGCCAGTATTGCAGATACGCTTGCCAATACCATTCCGGACTACAATGACGGTCACCGGGTGTCCGCCCCGACGGGCAGTTTTCCTGCCCGGCCGACGGGGTTTTATGATCTCGGTGGCAACGTGGCCGAGTGGATGCATGATTACTATGCCGTGTACCCGGGAGAGGCCGACAAGCGGGTTTCGGACCCGCTGGGCCCGGTTTCCGGGGAGCACCACGTGGTGCGCGATTCGAGCTGGCGGCAGGGCACGATTACCGAGCTGCGCCTGAGCTACCGCGACTACAGCCGGGCGGCGCGTCCCGATCTCGGGTTTCGCGTAGCGCGCTATGCAGAATAATGCGCTCTAGGTGGGATAAATACTGTGGCCCGGTTTTGTTTCATCCGGGCTACCTGACGACAGGAATAACACCACGATGCGCCGTTTCAGTTTGCTGATAGTCGCCGGTTGCCTTGCCGCAGCCGGTAACCTGTATGCGCAGCAGTCGACGGAAGCTGCAGAAGCTGGCACAACGCGCCAGGCGCAGCCGGAGACGCGCGTCCCGCCAGTCAAACGGGAGGCGCGCCAACCGGAAAAACCCGCTGCCACGTTTACGCCCTCGGAAAAAATCGGCGCCGACAGCGCCATCTCCTTCCCGGTGGATATCTGAA
>JASFOC010000299.1:0-4059 GCA_050116715.1 Gammaproteobacteria bacterium | reverse complement strand
CTTCCGGCAGTATTACCGCCGGCATGGGTTTTTCCCAGTCATCAGGGGTGCTCTTCAACGCCAGTGTGCAGCAGGATAACTTCCTGGGCAGCGGCAAGCGGGTCAGCTTTACTTTTGACAACAGTGAAGTGAACACCATCTACAGCTTTGCCTACGTCAACCCGTTCTGGACTATCGACGGCGTCAGTCGCGGCTTCGGTGCCTTTTACCGTACGACCGATGCCAACGAGGCCAACCTGACCAATTACTCCACCGATACCCGGGGTGTTAACGTCAACTTTGGAATCCCCGTTAACGAGTACGACACCATACGTTTCAGCGCCGGCTACCAGGGGCTGGACCTCAAATCCACCATATACTCGGCTGACGAGGTTACGGAGTTCATTGACCAGCACGGTGACAGCTTCGATGACCTGGTGCTGACCGCGAGCTGGCGCCACGATACGCGCAACAAGATATTGTTTACCGACAACGGCGGCATGCAGAGTATTGCACTGGAAACCACCTCGCCCGGTTCCGGCCTCGAGTATTACAAGCTCGATTATGAGCAGCAGCGTTTCCTGCCACTGACCCGGGAACTGACGCTGGGCCTGAAGGGACGTCTCGGCTACGGCGATGGTTATGGTGACTATGATCAGTTGCCGTTCTTCGAGAACTTCTTTGCCGGCGGCGTGCGCTCGGTACGTGGCTACGAGGATAACACCCTCGGCCCCAAGGACTCCGATGGCGACCCGATCGGTGGCGCCTTTCTGGTGGTATTCAATGCCGAGGTGTACTTCCCGGTACCTTTTGCGGATGATGCCAAGGGTGTGCGCTTGAGTACCTT
This sequence comes from Gammaproteobacteria bacterium, assembly GCA_050116715.1. Taxonomy (GTDB): domain Bacteria; phylum Pseudomonadota; class Gammaproteobacteria; order UBA9214; family UBA9214; genus UBA9214. The sequence goes on along the minus strand of JASFOC010000299.1, from coordinate 3,233 downwards.
CCTGGACGTAGGTAATGTATTCGAGGACTACAGTACCTTCGACGCCGGAGACCTGCGCTATTCCGTCGGCCTGGCAGGCCTGTGGCTGTCGCCACTCGGGCCTATCTCGGTCAGCTTAGGTGTGCCGCTGAATGACGAGGCTGGCGATAATGTACAGAACTTCCAGTTCACGGTCGGTACATTTTTTTGATGATTTGATAACTAGATTCCGGAGACTTGCATGAAAAAATATATTACGCCTGTTGCCATTCCGCTGCTGCTGGCGGTGTCACTGTTTTCGCAGGGGGCGCTTGCCGAAACCAAAATCGGATTCGTGGACACGGTCAAGCTGATGGAGGCGGCTCCCCAGGCCAAGTCAGCGCAAAGCAAGATCGAGTCCGAATTTTCTCCACGGGAAAAGGAGCTGGTTTCCCTGCAGCGCGAGATCAAGGAGCAGGAAGACAAGCTGTCCCGCGATGGTGCGGTAATGAGCGAATCGGAACGCACCAAGCTGGAACGCGATATCCTCGCCAAGCGCCGTGACCTGAAGCGCGCCCAGGAAGAGTTTCGCGACGACCTGAACATCCGCCGCAACGAGGTGCTTGCCAAGTTGCAGAAGGACATGTACGAGGCAGTCGTTGCGCTCGCCAAGGAGGAGAAATACGATCTGATCTTCAGCCAGGGTGTTGTCTACAGCAGCGACAAGGTCGACATTACCGAAGACGTGCTGAAAAAACTGACCCGCAAATAGCCGCTGGATGTTACGCCCGGTAGCCGCAACAGGGTTCTCATGGCTGTTACGCTAGGAGAGCTGTCAAGGGTGACCGGAGGGGAACTGCACAACGGTGACCCCGCCAGCCTGATCAACGCGGTTGCCACGCTGCAGCATGCAGGCGAGGGAGACATCAGCTTCCTTGCCAACAAGGGGTATCGCAAGTTCCTGCGTGATACCCGCGCCTCCGCGGTGATACTCGCGCCTGCCGAGGTGGAGGCATGTCCGACCGCGGCCATTGTCCTGGATAATCCCTATGCAGGCTATGCGCGTGCAGCCACCCTGCTGGCGCCGGGACGGCCCGACAGGCAGGGTATTCATCCACAGGCCTGCGTTGAGCCTGGCAGCCGGGTAGACCCCGCTGCCTGGATCGGACCGCACTGCTGCGTCGAAGCGGGTGCCGTGATCCATGCCGGTGTACAACTCGCCAGCGGTTGCCATGTGGGCGCCGGCAGCGTGATCGGCGCGTTCAGCCGCCTGGGTGCCAACGTCGTGGTTTGCCACGATGTCCGTATCGGCGAACGGGTCACGATCGCCCCGGGGGCGGTGATCGGCAGCGATGGTTTCGGCCTGGCGAAGGACCAGGGAAAATGGCTCAAGGTGCCGCAGCTCGGCAGTGTCCGTATCGGTAACGATGTCGATATCGGGGCCAATACCACCATCGACCGCGGGGCGCTTGAGGACACCATCCTTGAAGAGGGTGTGAGGCTCGATAATCAGATACAGGTTGCGCATAATGTCTTCATCGGAGCGCATACTGCCATCGCGGGCTGTGTGGGTATTTCCGGGAGTGCCAGGATTGGCCGGAACTGCATGATCGGCGGCGGGGCAGGCATCGTCGGCCACCTCGAGATAACCGACAACGTGGTGGTGACCGGCATGACCATGGTGACGAAGTCGATCACCGAGCCGGGCGTGTACTCCTCGGGTGTGCCGGCACAGGACAACGACAGCTGGAACAGGAATTACGCGCGTTTGCGGCAGCTGGACAAGCTGGCGCGCAAGCTGCATCGACTGGAGCGGCTGCTTGCAGAGCGTCGCAGCCAGGGTCTCGGCTCATAGCCTGTCCAGGCCAGGGCCAATCACAAAAATACTATCATCCGGGCAACCAAATTATGGATATCAACCACATTCTGCAGCATCTTCCACACCGCTACCCGTTTCTGCTGATAGACCGGGTGGTTGAATTCAAACAGGGTGAATCGCTTGTCGGTTACAAGAACGTGACCTACAACGAGCCCTTCTTCCAGGGCCACTTTCCGCAGCGACCGGTCATGCCGGGCGTGCTGATCCTGGAGGCCATGGCGCAGGCGACTGGCCTGTTGGCGTTCAAGACCGTAGAGCGCCGTGCGCACAGGGATAGCCTCTACTTCCTCGTCGGCATGGACAAGGCGCGTTTCAAACGACCGGTAGAGCCGGGTGACCAGTTGTATCTGCGCGCAACCCTGCTGCGTTCCAGGCGCGGGATCTGGGTCTTTGACTGTGATGCCCGGGTTGATGACAAGGTGGTCGCTTCAGCGGAAATCATGTGCACCGAGCGGAATATTGACACTTGATAGATCCAACCGCTGTCATTGATTCCGGTGCGCAACTGGCGAGTGGTGTCAGTGTCGGCCCGTACAGCATCATTGGCCCCGGCGTGGTGATCGGGGCCGACAGCGTCATCGGTCCGCACGTGGTGATCAACGGACCCACAAGCATCGGTCGTGAAAACAGGATTTTCCAGTTTGCCTCCATCGGTGACGCCCCGCAGGACAAGAAGTACGCCGGTGAACCAACCCGGCTGGAAATCGGTGATCGCAACACCATCCGGGAATTCGTCACCATCAATCGCGGCACCGTGCAGGACGAGGCTGTCACCGTGCTGGGCGACGATAACTGGATCATGGCCTATGTACACATCGCCCATGACTGCCGCATCGGCAACCATACAATATTTGCGAACAACGCGTCGCTCGCCGGCCATGTCAGGATCGGTGATTTCGTGATCCTGGGCGGGTTCACCCTGGTGCACCAGTTCTGTGCTATCGGCAGCCATGCGCTGACGGCATTCGGCAGTGGTATCAGCAAGGATGTGCCGCCCTACGTGACGGTCGGCGGCAGCCCCGCGCGCGTGCATGGCCTGAATATGGAGGGATTGCGGCGCCGTGGCTACTCGCCCGAAAGCCGCATGGCGCTGAAGCGTGCCTACAAGACCCTTTATCGGGAAAACCACGCATTCGAGGATGCGCTGGCGCAACTCAGGCTGCAGGCCGTGGGAGATGCCCATGTTGCCCTGTTCACTGAATTTCTGGAGCAACAGACGCGCGGCATCGTCAGGTAGCAATCTGCAGTTGCGGGTGCCGCGCCGCAGGGATATGAAGCAAACGACACACCCATTCCATGTAGGCATCGTTGCCGGTGAGGCATCCGGCGATAACATCGGTGCCGGGCTGATCGAGGCGATCCGCGCCCAGCTGCCGGATGCCGTATTCGAGGGCAT
>JASFOC010000298.1:0-4065 GCA_050116715.1 Gammaproteobacteria bacterium | reverse complement strand
CGACCAGCCCTGGACGCTGGAGAACTACCTCAAGGTCGGCGGCTACCAGGCGTGGCAGAAGATCCTGCGCGAGAAGATTTCACCGGAGTCCGTGATCGACGAGGTCAAGCAGTCCGGCCTGCGCGGCCGTGGCGGTGCGGGTTTCCCGACCGGCCTGAAGTGGAGTTTCATGCCGCGCAACGCACCGGTACAGAAGTACGTGGTCTGCAACTCGGACGAATCCGAGCCAGGCACCTGCAAGGATCGCGATATCCTGCGCTACAACCCGCATGCCCTGATCGAGGGGATGGCCATTGCCGGCTACGCCATGGGCGCGACGGTCGGCTACAACTACCTGCGCGGCGAGTTTCACCACGAACCGTTCGAACGCTTCGAGCATGCCCTGGCCGAGGCCCGCGAGGCCGGCTACCTCGGCAGGGACATCCTTGGCTCCGGGGTCGATTTCGAATGTTACGGCCACCTCGGTGCCGGTGCCTATATCTGCGGCGAGGAAACCGCGCTGCTGGAGTCGCTGGAAGGCAAGAAGGGCCAGCCGCGCTTCAAACCCCCGTTCCCGGCCAACTTCGGCCTGTACGGCAAGCCGACCACCATCAACAACACCGAGACCCTGGCTTCGGTTCCGGCCATCATGCGCAACGGCGGCAAGTGGTTCATGGAACTGGGCAAGCCGAACAACGGCGGGGTGAAGATATTCTCCGTGTCCGGCCACGTGAACAAGCCGGGCAATTTCGAGGTTCCTATGGGCACGCCGTTCCGCGACCTGCTGGAAATGGCAGGCGGGGTGCGCGACGGCCACACCCTGAAGGCGGTGATTCCCGGGGGGTCCTCCATGCCGGTGCTGCCGGCTGACGTCATCATGGAATGCAGCATGGACTACGACTCCCTGTCCAAGGCGGGTTCCGCACTGGGTTCCGGCGCCGTCATGGTAATGGACGAGACCACCTGCATGGTCAAGGCGGCAATGCGGGTTTCGCGCTTCTACTACGCCGAGTCCTGTGGCCAGTGCACACCCTGCCGCGAGGGCACCGGCTGGATGTACCGTATCATCAAGCGCATCGAGGAAGGGCAGGGGCGCCCGGAAGACATCGACCTGCTGCTGAGTGCAGCCGGGCAGATCGAGGGCAAGACCATCTGCGCCTTTGGCGAGGCCGCAGCCTGGCCGGTGCAGGGTTTTATCCGACACTACCGCAAGGAATTCGAGTACCACGTTACCCACAAGCGCTGCATGGTGGGCGCCTCGGCGGAGGGCGCGGCGGCATGAGCGCGCAGCCAGAAATCCCGGCCGAAGACGCCGTCAACATCGAGATCGACGGCCGCCCGTACCAGGCCCGCAAGGGTGCGATGATCATCGAGGTCACGGATGCCAACGGCATCACCGTGCCGCGTTTTTGCTATCACAAGAAGCTTTCGATTGCGGCCAACTGTCGCATGTGCATGGTGGAAGTCGAGAAGGTGCCGAAGCCGCTGCCGGCCTGCGCCACCCCGGTGACCGAGGGCATGAAGATCTTCACGCAATCGAAGCTGGCCAGGGATACGCAGAAGGCCATCATGGAATTCCTGCTCATCAACCACCCGCTGGACTGCCCGATCTGCGACCAGGGCGGGGAGTGCGAGCTGCAGGACCTGGCGATGGGATACGGCGGCGATGTGGCACGCTTTGCGGAGAAAAAACGCGTCGTACCCGACAAGTACATCGGCCCCCTGATTGCCACGGACATGACCCGCTGCATCCACTGCACGCGCTGTATCCGCATGCTGCGCGAGGTGGCAGGGAAGATGGAGCTGGGTGCGACCGGCCGCGGCGAGCGCATGGAAATCGGCACCTACATCGAGAAGTCGCTGGAATCCGAACTCTCCGGCAACGTCATCGACGTGTGCCCTGTGGGCGCGCTGACCTCGCGGCCGTTCCGTTTCAAGGCGCGCGCCTGGGAACTGCAGCAGCATGCCTCGGTCGCAGCGCATGACTCCGTGGGTTCCAACCTGTTCGTGCACACGCGCACCGGCAAGGTCATGCGCGTGGTGCCGCGCGAGTTCGAGGAGGTCAACGAGGTATGGATCTCCGACCGCGACCGTTTCAGTAATGAAGGACTCTACAGCGAGGACCGCGTCACGGCGCCGATGGTCAAGATCAACGGGGAGTGGCAGACGGTCGACTGGGAGACCGCGCTGGAAGCCACGGTCAACGGCATGCGCTCCCTGATCCACCAGCAGGGCGCCGACCAGGTCGGCGTGCTGGTTTCACCGGCGGCCACGCTGGAAGAGATGTCGCTGCTGCAGGCCGTTGCCCGCGGTATCGGGGTCAACAATATCGACCATCGCCTGCGCCAGTCGGACTTCACCGACCAGGCGGAAGCACCGCTGTGCCCGTCGCTGGGAGTGTCACTCGCGGCACTGGAACAGGTCGATGCCGCACTCGTGATCGGTGGCAATCCGCGCAAGGACCAGCCGCTTGCCGGACATCGGCTGCGCAAGGCGGCCGTGGCAGGTGCCCGGGTGATGTTCGTCAACCCGGTGGACTTCGAGTTCCTGTTCGACGTGCACGCCAGGGCCATCGTGCCGCCGTCGCGCATGGCCGAAACGCTGGCCGGTGTCGCCGCGAGCCTGCCCGGTGCCGGCAGCACGGCCGCCGCTGCGGTCAGGACCGCGATCGGGAATGCCAGCCCGGACGCCGCGCAGCAGGCCATGGCCAAAGCGCTGGCGGAAGCCGGCAACGCGGTGGTGCTGCTCGGCAATATTGCAGTCACACACCCGCAGTACTCCCTGATCCGGGCGCTTGCCGATGTCATCGCAACCGCCAGCGGCGCCACCCTCGGGGTGTTGCCGGAAGCCGCGAACACAGTCGGTGGCTGGCTGGCAGGCGTGTTGCCGCACCGCGGCCCGGCCGGCGCAGCGCTTGCAACTGCCGGGATGAACGCCCGCGAGATGATCGAGCAGCGGCGCGAGGGCTACCTGTTGTTCGGCGTGGAGCCGGCCCATGACTGTGCAAATCCCGCTGTTGCAAGCAAGGCGATTGCGGATGCCGAGTTCGTGGTGTCCATCGGGGCGTTTGCCAGCGCGGCGCTGCGCGACAGTGCGGATATCCTGCTGCCCATCGGTCCCTTCACGGAAACCTCGGGTACCTTCGTCAATGCCGAGGGACGCTGGCAGAGTTTTGCCGGTGTCGCCAGCCCCGTGGGCGACAGCCGCCCGGGCTGGAAGGTGCTGCGGGTGCTGGGCAACCAGTTCGGCCTCGACGGCTTCGTGCAGACCGGCAGCGAACAGGTCCGGGACGCGCTGCGCAGCGCGCTGGGCGAAACAGGCTTCGACAACCACCAGGCGGCGGGGCCGGTTGCAGACGCAACGCCGGGCAACGGCCTGGAGCGCATCGGTGACGTGGCAATCCATGCCATCGACCCGCTGGTGCGGCGTGCCGGTGCACTGCAGCGCACCCCGGACGCAATCGTGGCCGGCAAGGCCCGCATGAATGCCGCGCAGGCCGAAGCCTCGGGCGTCAGCGGTGCCGAACGGGTGAAGGTCAGCCAGGGCGAGGCACGTGCCGTGCTGGAACTGATGATCGACGCCAGGGTCCCGGATGGCTGCGTGTACGTCCAGTCCGGCACCACGCCAGCTGCAACGCTGGGTGCTGCCTTCGGGCCTGTCGACATCGAGCGGGCATGAGGACCAGGCCATGACAGACACCGTGATGCAAAAATCCTACAAGATGCAATGGCTGCTCACCGGGCTAATGCTGGCAGTACTGACCGTCGCCTGCGGCTGGCTGCTGGTGGTTTTCTGGGATGACATCAAGTCGATCGCGTGGCTCTACGACCTGTTCAAGATCATTGCGATCGTGGCGCCGCTGATGGGGGCGGTGGCCTACCTGACCTTCGCCGAGCGCAAGATCATCGGCTACATGCAGGTGCGCATCGGCCCCAACCGGGTCGGGCCGCGCGGCTGGTTGCAGCCCATCGCCGACGCGCTGAAGCTGCTGATGAAGGAAATCGTCATCCCGACGAATGCCAACCGCTTCCTGTTCGTGGTGGCCCCCATGCTGTCGATTGCCCCGGCGCTGGCCGCCTGGGCGGT
>JASFOC010000297.1:0-4078 GCA_050116715.1 Gammaproteobacteria bacterium | reverse complement strand
ATGAAACACCTGGGCCAGCGCTACGTGCCGTATATCAACCGCACCTACCAGCGGAGCGGCACACTTTGGGAAGGCCCTTTCCGGTCCTGCCGGGTACAGGAAAGAGGCGACCTCCTGTCCTGTTACCGGCACATTGAATTGAACCCGGTGCGTGCCGGCATGGTGACACACCCGCACAGTACCGCTGGAGCAGCTACCGGTCAAATGGAGAGGGTGAACAGCAGCGAACTAAAAGGGGCCGGATCACTGCTGCCCCATAAAAGGAGCATAAAAAAGGCCTGAATCCCAACGTGTTGTTACAATGGTTGTGCGACCAAACACTGTAATAACCGAGAGACTTAAGCCATGGCCCATCTTAATACGGTTTTTTTTCCAATTGCCAAGATTTGTACCGAGACATGAATTCGAGAAGCTCGCCAAACGGCATCATGCGGGCCGGGAATTTTGCAATACGAGCCGCTGGTCGCAGTTTATTGCCCTGGCAACAGGCCAGCTGGCGGGGCGCAATAGTCTGCGTGATGCGGTGAGCAACCTGTATGCGCAGTCGAGGTCCTTGTACCATCCGGGCACTTCGCTGGTGACGCGTTCCACGCTCGCACGTCTGAATGAGCAGCAACCGCATCAGCTTTACGAGGCGCTGTTCGAAAAACTTTATGCGCAGTGCAGACCCACGGTATTGATTTGCATCGAATCTAACCCGGCATTTGCACTGAATAATTACCCGGAGTGCGCGCCCTGCACTGCTGGCATGGGTAGATTTCCAGCTCGCCAAATGGGTCAGCGCAAAACGCAAATATCCGGCTGGAGTGGTTCAAAATTCAGTGCAACTCAACATCGAAAAACCCAAGTTTCAGAAGCTCTCCGGAATATACCTGAAATCGTAGAGCGGCTCTTGGTAGTGGCCAGGCGGCTGCCGCTTCGGCGACTTGATCTTTTCCCGAGGTACATTCTGGTAGGAAACCATTGCGAAAATAATGGATAACTACAAGAAGCACACGCTTTTTGTCGTCGGATTTCACCACGCACGGCAAGGTCGCCAGGGCGTATCGGCTTATCTGGGTGTCTGCGCACCTGTCGAGGTCGATTGGTTTCGTGATGCTTCGATGTACGTCCGGTTGGCGTCTTGTTGCAGCTACGCCGTGAGGATGGCAACTTACACCGGCATCGTCATGTCAAATGCAGTGCAGGCGCAGGAACAAACTTTCGCCGGACCATGGCAGCCTATAGCAAAAGAAACAGGAGCGCAGTCATCATGACTGACACCATGTCACTCGATCCGAAATGGGGCCAGCCGGATGGCACCCACGACCCCTGGGTGCTGGCCCATTTTCAGGCACTGGAAACCGACGTACTCATCACCACCGCGCCCAAAGCGGGCACCACCTGGATGCAACAGGTCCTGTACCAGATGCGCAGCGGCGGCGATACGGATTTTGACTACATCGACACCGTGGTCCCTTGGCTGGAACGCCCGCGCAAGGACAAAAGCTGGCGGCAGGTGCTGGATGATTACGACTCCCTGCCCCGCCCCCGCCTATTCAAGACCCACTGCACCGCGGAGCAGACTCCGGGCATTGGTACGGCCAGCATAATTCTTACGATGCGCGACCCGCGGGATTGCTGCGTGAGTTTTTACCACCATTTGATGAACATGACTGATTCGGCGCGCGACATGGCGGGGCATCAACGTCCCGCTTCGTTTACCGCCCATGTCGATAACTGGCTCGGGTCCGCCGCCTGGTTCCGCAACGTCAAAAGCTGGTGGCCTTACCGCGACCATGAAAAAGTGTTACTGCTTCGCTATAAAGATCTAAAGCGTGATCTTGGCGAGGTCGTTGATCAGATTGCCGCGTTTCTGGATTGGGAACTTAACCCGGAACAAAAGGCAAAGGTGCTGGAATACAGTTCTTTCGACTGGATGAAAGCGCACGACGAAAAGTTTTCAAGGCAGACCGAATCGGGCGTGGCTTCGTTCAAACCCGGACGTTTTATCCGCCAGGGCAGAGTGGGCGCTTACAAAGAACTGATCACACCCGCACTGGAAAAGAAAATACTTGACCGTGCTCATGCGGAACTTGAACCCGAGTGTCTTCGTTTTCTGGGAATCGGAGGCTGAAGGACAGCTGTTATCGAAGAATTACAGTGTTCAACCAAAGAGGAGGATGCGTGTCCTGGTCCGTCGAGTTCTGAAATCGGCAAGCAACTTGGATATGCAAAAGCCAAGTTTTGGATATAGGCTTCGTTGTAACTGCCATCGCTAATTGGAATACGCTCATGAACACTTACGTTATCGTCACTCACGAGTAGTGGAGTGCAATATCGTGTCTCCGGCATATTTCTTCCTTAAATTGTCAGATTGTTGTGCTGATCAGGAATTTGCCACAGGTGATACGACACTGTGAGTCCTTTCCATTGCCCGTCATAATAAATCCGCTCGAATGATATCAATGAATATCATGTCAATTTCACATCATTCTGGACTGATGCGATGTCGATGCGCGTTGTTATCGCACCCACTATGGTTCTAACCGGGTGGTTTGCGTGGGTAAATCCATTCTGACGTTTTATAACTGATTGTGACCAATGACAAATACATGGGTAACCCTTGACTCACCGTCCCTGGAAAAGGTTCGGCCAGGACTGCTCCCCTGCGCTGGTTCACCACGTCACTCAGCAAGTTATAGACCCGGACAACATGCCTGTTGCCACTTTTGGCGACAGCTAGCAGACACCGTTGCCGGAAGGCCCCGCGCTAATTTGCCAGGTGGACAGGAGTCGGTCACGACCTGGGCATTCCCGCTCATCATGCCAAGCTGTTGAGCGTCCTTTCAGTTTGATTTCGCAGGCTTGCTTATGCCCAACACTTTCATGCGGTACGTCAAGGTAGAGGGTTTGATTCCCAACAGCACAGCGGCGCCGTCCTGACCCCACACGTGCCAGTCGGCATGTCGCAGTGCAGCGATCAGGTTGGCCTTCTCATGCTCCCGCATTTCGGCATCCGTAACGAACTCCTTCCCATCAAGCTGCACCAGTGAGACTTCTATATCTGCCTGAGTCTCTACATCATCGGGCATCGCCAGGTCGAGGCGCGCCCGGCCGCCGCTACTGAGAATCACCGCACGTTCGATGACGTTCCTGAGTTCCCGGATGTTGCCGGGCCAGCGATGCCGCATGAGCTGATTTACCTGCTGTTTCGACCAGGCCATCGGATCGCGGCCAAGATCCGCACAGGTACGCGCCAGGAAATGCTCGGCCAGCGGTCCGATATCTTCACGGCGATCCCGCAACGGCGGCACAAGAATGGGGAACACGCCCAGCCGGTAGTACAGGTCTTCCCTGAACCTGCCAGCCTGCACCTCGGCCTCAAGGTCCCGATTGGTAGCGGCGACCACCCTCACATCGACCTTGATCGTTCGCTCGTCACCGACTCGTTCGAACTCCCTCTCCTGCAGGGCGCGCAACAGCTTGCCCTGCTGGTCCAGCGGTATCTCGCCCACCTCGTCGAGGAACACCGTACCGCCATCGGCCAGCTGCAGGCGACCGACCCGATCGCGGTGCGCGCCGGTAAAGGCCCCTTTCACATGACCGAAGAACTCGCTCTCGAACAGCTCCTTGGGAATGGACGCGCAGTTGACCTTGACCAGCGGTTTGTCCGTCCGCTCGCTCTTGTCGTGTATAGCGCGTGCGACCATCTCCTTGCCGACGCCTGACTCGCCGAGGATCAGCACATTGGCGGGTGTGGGGGCCACGGCGTCGATCTGTGCCATGGTGTGTTTTAGTGCCGCGCTGGCACCGATAATCTCACCATAGTTGGCCCCGGTCTTGATCTCGTCGCGCAGATAATCGCGCTCCTGCTCGAGCTGCTCTTTCAGGTGTTTGATCTCCTGGAACGCGGCCTCGCGCTGACGCTCGATCTCCTTGCGTTCCGAGATATCCCGAAACACGACGACTGCACCCTGGAGCTCACCGTCCTGAAGGATCGGCGTACTGGTGTACTCGACCGGTACCGGTGAACCGTCGATGTGCCAGAAAACCTCGTCGTCCACCCGGTGCACTTCGCCGTCGTGCAGTGCCGCAT
>JASFOC010000296.1:0-4098 GCA_050116715.1 Gammaproteobacteria bacterium | reverse complement strand
GGCACGCTGGACATGGCACAACTTGCACGCGGGGTGACAGCCGGACCGGTGGCCTGGACGGCACTGGCATTGATGACCGCCGGCCTGCTGTTGAAGACAGCCTTGTTCCCGCTGCATTTCTGGCTGCCGCCGGCACATGCAAGCGCACCGGCACCGGTAAGCGCGGTACTGTCCGCGCTGGTGGTCAAGGCGGCCTTCTATCTCGTGTTACGCCTGTGGCTGGATGTGTTTGCAGACGTGGTGACGCCGGCTGCCGCCACCCTGCTCGGCGCACTGGGTGCGGCTGCAGTGCTGTGGGGATCCTGGCACGCGTTGCTGGCCGAACGGCTCAAGTTACTGGCGGCCTACTCCACCGTTGCGCAGCTGGGCTACCTGTTTATGTTCTTTCCGTTGCTGCAGGCACTGCCGGCCGGTGCGGCCAGGGAGCTTGCTGCGGGTGGACTTGTCATGCTGGCCTTGACCCACGGCTTTGCCAAGGCCGGCCTGTTCCTTGCCATCGGCATTATCCAGCAGCGCTCCGGGCATGACAGCATCCGCCAGCTGGACGGTACGGCGCAGCGCCTGCCGGCGACCACATTCGCCATCGCGCTGGCCGGGGTCGCGCTGATCGGCCTGCCGCCGAGCGGCGCCTTCCTCGGTAAATGGCAGTTGCTTGCCGGGGCTGTCGCTGCCGGGCAATGGATCTGGGTGGTCGTGACCGCGGTCGGCTCCTTGCTGGCCGCGGCCTATATCTTCCGGGTTATCGGCCATGCCTTCGGCAACCGGCCGTATCCGAACCTGCCGGTTACGATCGCCCGCGAGGAATGGCCGGCGCTGCTGCTGGCAGCCGTCGCAGTGCTGGGCCTGGGTCTTGCCGGCGCACCTGTCTGGCAGCTGCTGGAGATCAGGGTATGAACTGGGATGCCTGGCTGCCGCTGCTGGTGGTGGCAAGCTCACTGCTGCCGGGGCTGGTCATTTTCTTCCTGCGTGAGGGCAGTCACCGGTTGCGCACCGGGCTCAACCTGGCCGGTGCCGTGCTGAAGCTGGTGCTGGTCGGCATCCTGATCTGGGGGGTGTTCCACGAGCATGTCTACGAGACACGCTGGACACTTGCACCCGGTCTGGACCTGGTGCTGCATGCCGACACGTTGTCAGTCCTGTTCGTCAGCCTCTCCACCGTCCTCTGGCTGGTGACCACCATCTATGCCATCGGCTACCTGGAGAACTCACCGCACCGCAGCCGCTTTTTCGGTTTTTTCAGCCTGTGCGTTTCGGCCACCGTTGGCCTGGCGCTGGCAGGGAACCTGTTCACCTTTGTCATTTTCTACGAGTTACTGACTCTGGCAACCTACCCGCTGGTTGCCCATCGCGGCACACCCGAGGCAGTGCGCGGTGCACGCACCTATCTCGCCTATACCCTGGGTGGCGGCATGTTGCTGCTGATCGGTACCGTCTGGCTGCACGTGCTGGCGGGACCGACGGCCTTTGTCGAGGGCGGCATACTTGGCCGCCTGCCCGCTGAATACCACCCCCAGCTGCAGGCAATTTTCGTGCTGTTGATCCTGGGGCTGGGCGTCAAGGCAGCGCTGGTGCCGCTGCATGGCTGGCTGCCCCAGGCGATGGTCGCACCGGCACCGGTGAGTGCCCTGCTGCACGCCGTCGCCGTGGTCAAGGCCGGCGCCTTCGGTATCGTGCGCGTGGTCTACGACGTCTACGGGGTGAATTTTACCGACCAGCTGGGACTGCTCACCGGGCTGGGTATCGCCGCCGCCATCACCATCGTGTATGGATCGGTCCGGGCGCTGCAGCAGGACAACCTGAAAAAACGGCTGGCGTGGTCCACTGTCAGCCAGGTCTCCTATATTGCGCTGGGCACGGCTATCCTGGGGCCCGTCGGCACCGTCGGCGGCATTGTCCACCTGGTGCACCAGGGCATCATGAAGATCACCCTGTTCTTTACCGCCGGCAATTATGCCGAAACACTGGGTATTCACAGGGTCAGCGAGATGAACGGCGTCGGCCGGCGCATGCCTGCAACGACACTGGCCTTCAGTATCGCCGCACTCGGGATGATCGGCGTGCCGCCGGTGGCGGGATTCGTGAGCAAATGGTACCTGGGGCTGGGCGCACTCGAGGCCGGCATGGCGGCGTGGGTTATACCGGTACTGCTGACGAGCAGCGCTCTGAATGCGGCGTATTTCCTGCCCATCCTGTACCGCGCCTGGTTTCGTGATCCCGGGCCAGCCTGGCCGGCTGAACATATACCGGCTGCACGCCTTGAAACCAGTGCGGCCCTGCTGTGGCCACCGCTGGTGACCGCTACGCTGGCCCTGGCAGCCGGGCTGTTCGCCGCAGCGCCCTACAGTCCGCTGGAATGGGCGACGCTGATCGCACACCGGGAGTACGGCCTGTGAACACTGCCATGCTGTTACTCATCTGGCTGCTGCCGGTATCGCTGACGCTGATTGCCGGCAGGCGTTATGCCCGCTGGGCCCTGCTTGTCGCGCCGCTGCCTGCCTTGCTCGCGGCCGGCACACTTCCTGTCGGAACCGGTATTTCGCTGCCCTGGCTGCTGCTCGGGGTCGAACTCGGCCTGGACGAAACCGGCCGCGTGTTCCTGTTGTTCAGCGGGCTGCTGTGGCTGGTGGCGGGCCTGTACGGAGCCGGCGCTGAGGCGGGTGAGCAGCATGGCACCCGCTTCCGGGTGTTCTTCCTGCTGGCGATGGCAGGCAACCTGGGCCTGATCGTGGCCAGGGACATGCTGAGCTTCTATCTTGGCTTCACGCTGATGGGCCTCGCCGCCTGCGGGCTGGTCCTGCACCCAGCCACGCGCCGCGCCCGCCAGGCGGCACGCCGCTACCTGGTCTGGACCATCGCCGGGGAACTGCTGCTGTTCGTAGCCATCGTCATGCTGGCGTTGCAACACGGCGGTGTCCTGGATTTTGCCAGCCTGCAGTCAGCTCCGCCCACCGGCTTCGTGGTGCTGTTGCTGGTCATCGGCTTCGGCATCAAGCTGGCGCTGCCCGGCCTGCACCTGTGGCTGCCGCTGACCTACGCGGTCACACCGGCACCCGCTGTCGCCGTGCTGAGCGGGGCGATGATCAAGGCCGGCCTGCTGGGCTGGTTGCGCTTCCTGCCGCCCGGCGACGCGGCACCCGGCGGCTGGGGGCAGGTTCTGCTCGTCGTCGGGGTAACCGGCATTCTGTTCGGGAGCATCGTCGGACTGTTGCAACAACGGCCACGCCTGCTGCTGGGTTACTCCAGCATCAGCAAGATGGGTGTACTCACGGCCGGCATGGGCGCGGCACTGGCATGGCCGACGGCCGCACCTGCACTGATCGGTGCACTGGTCCTGTATGCGGCGCATCATGCACTCGTCAAGGGGGCACTGTTTCTCGGCCTGGGGCTGGTTGAACGCGGCGGGTTGCGTCCCTGGTTGCTGGCGGGACTCGGCTTCCTGGCACTCGTCATGGCAAGCGCGCCCCTGACCAGTGGCGCACTGGCCAAGTTCGTCCTCAAGACAAGCCTGCCTGCAGAGGCGCATATCCTGGTGTTACTGCTCAGCGTGTCTGCCCTTGCAAGCACCTTGCTGATGGCGCGCTTCCTGTTCCTGGTCTGGAAACAGCGTGCCGGCAATGTCGCGCAACTGCCCGTCGAGTCGGTCATGGCGTGGCTGGCATTACTGGCAGTGATCGTCGCATTTCCCTTCGCCCTTGCCGGCACCAGCCTGCCTCCGCTTGATGTTGCGCCGCTGGCCCTGGGTATCCTGCTGAGCGGCATTGCCCTGCTGGCAGCATCGCGCCTGCCCGGGCGCAGCGCCACCCGCAAACGACGCTCGCTGGCAAGGCAGCTTGCCGTGCGAACCTCAGTCGCAATCCGCAGGCTGCCGCTTGTCATTCAACGCCTGGTCGACACCCTGCACCAGGCATGGGAAGGTCGCTGCCAGTCATTGCTGCAGACACTGAAAGCCCGGCTGGCACAGCTGCAGCGACCCGGCGCGAGCGAAGATCACTGGCCACTGGCCGGCAGTCTCTGGCTTGGCATCGGCGGCTTGCTGCTGGCCGCACTTGTTGTGGCGGGATAACAGTCATTGAGCAGGAGGTAAGTGATGAAACGTTT
>JASFOC010000295.1:0-4101 GCA_050116715.1 Gammaproteobacteria bacterium | reverse complement strand
ATATATGTACGTGAAGATTGGATTTTGCATCGTAGAAGCCCCCCAGCCCTGGATACCTGTCTTGGTCATTTAGCGTCCTCTCTGCGCAGCACTTTAGAGCCCCCTGTATCCATCTCCTTTCATCAGACAAGTCTTGTGCCGTGGGTGACGGATTCAGGATTGCTTCCGTTTATCCGTCCTGTTGATGGGCTGTTGTGTTCCAGGGCCCCGACTGAACGTTGTGCATAATGCGGCTTCTTGCTCGTACCAGGGGCCAATATACATCAGGACGGCCTGGCGATAGTCTGATAATGAGCGATCTGGCTTGCTGATTTGGCCTTCTGCTGTAACCGGTCACTCGCACACCACAGCGCCACGGTGAAGCGTGTGGATTAGCAACGCTGGCTGTTATCCCGTTTGTTTAATAGGGTGACTATAGATGGATACAAAGACATCCAGGAGAAAGGTAAAGGACAGGCGCACTAATGACCCTAAACAGGCTCTGGCATACCCGTACAACCGCCGCCGCCTACCATGTCGTCGTCTGGATGATATTTCAGTCGAAGATGTTTACATGGGTACCGTTGTCCGTCGTTCTTCTTTCTGAACTGGTTAGCGCATATGGATCACACGCAGTGCATCCTTGATTAATCGACCAGTTGTTGAATCGGCCACACGCTCGGTGCAGGCCATCGACGAGCCTCTGCGCGGGACTGTCAGCGACCAGCCAGGACCCGAGAGAGTACGTCGCAGTCACTCTGACGAACTTTGTTTTGAAAACCTGGTAAGTAATTTTACTAATACCCTTGAGGCTGCAAGTAAGGTACTTTCCGCCCTTCTCAAAAACCCGGGGGGGCAGCGAATGTATGCAAAAAGAAGGCAGGATCGGCGTAGCGCTGGTGTAAAAACTTCATTTCCTCTAATAACTAACGATGGATCTCTGTTGCAACGGGACCGACGCAGCATGCCGGACAGGAGGCTGGGTAATCTTCATCTGGAGATGATTGATGCCGTCGAGTTCGGGTTGCCTGACTGCCTGACTTTTGCATCACCCTGTTTAACTGGCACAGAAGACTGATAATTCAGACGTTCTGACTACGCTGGGAAAGGGCGCAACTGCTTGATGACTATTCGCGTGGTGTATCAGGCAGCGCGCCGAAAATGCTGCAATAACGTGCAGCTAAGGCCATACATCGCATCGCCAGCAAGGCTCCGGCCTGGTGATTTCCTTTCTGAGATTTGTAAATATTTCCGCTGCGCCAATTCGGTTGGACATCTGCAATGCCAAACGCAGGCGCACCCTGGTGCAGGTGATCAGAGCATCCGGGAATTGATCGAACAAGACCTGAAACATATTGATTGAATAATGCCCAGGAAACGAGGCCCAGGCTCCCTGGCATACCCGACAACCCAATTGGATTGCTGACCGATGAACTGACAAAGCAGATTGATATTTTGCGCAGTGCTATGGATGAGCGGTCATGACTGAAAACGCCCCCCTTAATCCTGTCGAGTCTGACCATGCCCGGGTGGCTGCTGAAGCCTTGGGCGGTAGTCCGGGTGTTGGCCATTCGTTTCTTGCGGAGTGTCCGGTATGCCGCAAAGGCAAAACCAGTTTGACTGTATTCAGTATTGGCCCCGGTGCTGATGATGTCCGCTTTATCTGCACAAAGAATGGGTGCAGTGATGATGCTGTCAGGGCTGCTATTGATGCGAAAATAAACGGTGAGGATGACGCGGGAGGATTCAAATTTGACAGCATAGGCAAGCTGGTAAGCAGCGCGAAGGTGCCTTCCTGGTTGATCCGTGACTATATCGAGACAGACACGCACATTCTGGTTTTCGGTGAGTCTGAGTCCTGCAAATCATTCCTGATGCTGGACATGGCCTTGCATGTAGCGGCAGGGATGGACTGGTGCGGTCAGCCTGTGAAACAGGGGTCGGTGTTCTATATCAACGGTGAGGGCCGGGGCGGCTTTTCCCGTCGATTAAAGGCATGGTGTATTGCCAACAAGCAGAACCACGAAGAAATCCCTTGCTTTGTAAGTCGTTGCCCAACCCGGTTTTACGACGCTGACACTGCGCTTGACGTATCCGACGCTATCAGGGCGATGGCGCAGGAACATGGCAACCCTGCAATGGTTGTTATTGACACCCTAGCCAAGAATCTGGGCGCTGATGAAAACAGCAATCAGGATATTGGCCAGTATGTCAGGAATGTGGGCGACCTGATAACCCGTCCTTTCGGCTGCACTGTGGCAACAGTCCACCATGTAGGCCATGGCGATAAAACCCGCGCTAGAGGTGCTTATGCGCTGAAGGGCGACTTTGACGCTGACATTATGGTTAGCTGAACGACCCTCCCCTTGACAGGGATGGCGATGACTTCTATGAAATAGATTTTCTGGAACAAGACCGCTATGACCACTCTGTCGGTTATAGGGCTTCCGATCTCTGGAAGCAGCACAGGGACGTTATCTTGCGTGACTGGATACGGAAGCACCCAGGTACCCGCCCGACCTGCTGGTGGCGCTTTGAAAGCGGTCTGGAACGTCGCAAGGGTGGCATTGAAGTCAATGGACGAACCATTGGTAAGAATGTACTTTACAGCGTGGTCGATTCCATTCCTACGGATCAACGGACATGGCTTGCTGAACGTGGACTGCTGGATGATGGCGAGTGATCCATCCATGTGGCAGGATTCACATATGGACAAGCCAGCCACCGCAATCTGCGACGCCTGCGGCAGGGAATACGAGTTCACCAGCCACAAGGACAGGTGTCCTGTCTGCTGTCCTAAGCCAGAACCCGAGCCAGATCCTTACGAGCTGGATGATTGGGGGAGCGGGGATTATCAGGAGCCGGAATAAAAAGGCGACCCGAAGGCCGCCGCTGGTGTTAGGAATGGTGTGCAACAGTTCTATGGCTTGGCGCTATCAAAACAGACTTGACTCACATTTCCATCTGAAGTGTAAGGCAAAATATCAAACTCATTTATATT
Source organism: Gammaproteobacteria bacterium (assembly GCA_050116715.1). Lineage (GTDB taxonomy): Bacteria > Pseudomonadota > Gammaproteobacteria > UBA9214 > UBA9214 > UBA9214. The sequence goes on along the minus strand of JASFOC010000295.1, from coordinate 1,121 downwards.
TTCATTGGGGCAATAGCTAATGGTTCCATAAATACCAATTTTTGTAAGGACAACATTGTTGAAAAACTTTGTTCCACCTGCGACTTCGGTGATTTCTTCATAGACTGTGAATGCGCAGGGAGTTTCACCATCCCATCCAACAATAGCAGTAATGGTTGCCTTATCCCCATTTGTAACAAAATTGTTACCTTTAGAAAATTTTGCTGCATGTGAAAGGATGATTGAGCCAACGCCGTCACTTCCTGTAATTCTCCCGACTAAGGAGCCAGTATCATTAAACACAATTTCGTTGTTGCTATCTTTCAATTCAAATTCAATACTACCTACCTGATTATTCTGAGTAACATTCTGTGTTGTCACTTTACCGCTTGCGGCGTAACAGAACCCTTCTAAATCTGCGAATGTGGCACCAGAGTATCCCGCAAGGCAGGATGATGCTAATACACAGATAGCAACGATTTTTGACTTCATTCCATTGTCTCCATTATCTGAAAAAGTAGGTGTAATGCGATCAGGATTATCACATTCACTGAATTCCATGTAATGTGAAAATTCAACAAAAGCAGAGCATAAAATGCGTAAACTTCGTGATACTACTACCCCTGCACCCGAGGCGACCAAGGGAAACCGGGAACTGTCAGCGATCCGTCATAACGGGAGAGGGTGCAGCCCCGTCTATATGGCGGGGTTTTTAATTGGTGACGCTATAGCCCAGCTTTATCAATTATGACGAAAACTACCGGAGCAATTGCTGCAATAAGAATTAGCGCCCCGATGAATATATATGTGGCGATTGGATTTTGCATCGTAGAAGCCCCCCAGCCCTTGATACATTTATTTGTTGTTAACGACTATATTATTTAGCGCTTGATGGTTACCGCAAGGTGCTGTCTGCGATCTCGCAAGGCTGGGGGAGGGTGCGGTTTGTATATATCGGTAAAACCCGAAAAATCCTATCTGACTAGCTATCTGACTAAATCAACGCATCAGGCTAGTCAAGAAGGATAAAGGCACGCAACCTATTGATTTAATGGTGCCCCGGAGACGATTCGAACGTCCGACCTAGCGCTTAGGAGGCGCTTGCTCTATCCATCTGAGCTACCGGGGCTGTAACGAGCGTG
>JASFOC010000294.1:0-4102 GCA_050116715.1 Gammaproteobacteria bacterium | reverse complement strand
TGCCTGCCAGCGCAGCCATGCAAGCGGTGCATGCGCGCATGCCGGTTATTGTCAAGCCTGCGCATTACGACGGCTGGCTCGATCCTGCCATCACCGGCAAACCGGATATCCTGCGCTGGCTTGAGTCCGACCGCTCGGGAGAGCTCGTCAGCTATCCGGTAAGTGAGTGGGTGAATTCGCCGGCGCATGATGACAGCCGGTGTCTGCAACCGGTTGATCCGGCCAGTTGAAGGCATGTTCATGGCATACCGCGGCGGCCCTGGCGAGGGCACCTGGCCGACGCGTGTTGGCGAAAGCCGGTGGTGCCGTCCCTGGCAACAAGGGGTGAGCCCTGTGTTCCCTGTGCCTTACAAGCTAGCAGCCGGGTATTAGATTTTTATTAGGCCGGACGGCCGGGGAAATGGCCGGCATATACGTAGTTTCCACAATTGCCGCATTTCGCGCAGGTGATAACGTAGCGGGTAGCTGTTGTACGGGATGGATGCAGCGCCAGCAGGGGAATTTATGTGCAACTTTCCTGGAGATAAGACATTCCTGCCCATGTGGCATCCCTGCAATGCCTGCCCGCGTAATCCCTGGCGGAAATCCCGGGCGGGTCGCCTGCTCTGACGCCAGGATCCGGGTTATGTAATTGTGGAAACAGCGCATATGAGCCGGCATTGCCGGGTCCTCCGGCAGCGCCATGACCGGCTGTTATCCCGTGGTCAGCGTTGCCGGTAGCATGTCATGGAATAAGCCGGGTGATGCAGACCGCATGAACGGGCGGTATCGTCAGGTTAGCGACGTTGATGTGTTTTAATACCCTAACGGGTCAAGACAGCGCGAAGCCGGTTATGCCCGTGCTCTGCCAGATAATGAGAATTTCATGGCTGGGAAGGCGTTGCAGCGGAAAAATCATTACTCCAGGCTGACTCCGGTCACCTTGCTCTGGCTGGGTGTCATATTCGGCGCGGCGTTCTATCTGCTCGACGTGCTGGTTGATGTCTATTTTTTTGGCCGGGGTAACCTGCGGACCCAGTTGCTGCATCCGGGCGGACACGAACTCTGGATGCGCTTCTCGATCATGTTCGTTGCCATGCTGTTCGCGTGTTTTGCCTACCTGATGGTGAAGCGTGAACACCTGGCCACCGAGCGGGCTATCACGGCGGAAAAGTTTCTCAGTTCGGTCGTTGATAATATCCCCGACATGATTTTCATCAAGGACGCGCAGGATCTGCGATTCGTGCGCGTCAACCCCGCCACCGAACGGATACTGGGATTGACCGCAGAGGAACTGCTGGGCAGCGGCGATTACGATTTTTTTCCTGAGGTGCAGGCGGATTTTTTCACCGGCAAGGATCGTGAAGTGCTGCAGACAGGCAAGGTGGTTTCCATATCTGAAGAGGCAGTCGAGTCAAGGCATCTCGGTACCCGGATGCTGCGCACCACAAAGGTACCGATTCATAATGATGCCGGGCAACCGGCTTTCCTGCTGGGCATTGCTGAAGATATCACCGATGCCTGGCAAGCCAGGCAGGCGCTGCATAAAACCGAGACCCGTTTCCAGACACTGTTCAATTCGGCGGCCGAGTTTATCTTCGTCATCGATCCCGAAGGGAAAATCCTGCTCACAAACCGCCATGCCATCGATAACTCAGGCTATGCAGAGCGTGAGATTGTCGGCAGTAATATCAAAAGATTCTTCAGCGAACAATCACAGCAGATATGCGACAGCAATTTTCCGCGGCTCAGGGAAACCGGGTCCAACCGGGCGGATATCGAGTTTGTATGCAGGGATGGCCGGTTGCTGCAAATGGAATGCTCGGCAACCGCCGTTCCCGACGAGACCGGCAACTTTACGACGTTTCTCATCATCACGCGGGATGTTACGGAGCGTATGCAGGCAGCGGCGGCACTGGCGGACAGCGAGCGGCGTTTCAAGGCGATATTCAATTCCACCTACCAGCTGATCGGTTTGCTGGATGCTGCCGGCACTGTGCTCGAGGTCAACCGGACAGCGCTGGATTTCCTTGGCATGAAACTGGCGGATATCGTTGGCCGGCCATTTGCGGAGGTTGTCTCGATTCGCTTGTCGCAAAAGGCGCAGGAACGTGTCAGAAAGGCTGTTCAGGATGCCAGTGGCGGCAGTCCTGTTCGTTATGAAGAGGATGTGATCCTGGCAAGCGGTGAACGCCGGGTTGTCGATTTCACCCTCAAGCCGGTGATGGATGATAATGGCCAAACGGTGCTGATCATACCCGAGGGACGTGATATCACCGACAGCCACCTGGCCGAGGAAGAGGCGCGGCGGCACCTGCAGGAAGTCGCGCATATGATGCGGCTGGGCACCATGGGTGAAATGGCATCGACCATCGCTCATGAACTCAACCAGCCGCTGACCGCCCTGGTCAGTTACTGTGGGACAGCAAGGTCCATGACGGAGACGTTGCCGTCACAGCCGGAAAAGCTCGTCGGTATTCTGGATCGCGCCACGGAACAGGCGCATCGCGCCAGCGAAATCATTCGCCATTTCCGTGAGTTCGTCTGCAAGGGCAACCAGCAACGCCAGCGCCTCAGTCTCGACAATCTTGTCGAGGGCGCGATCGAGTTACTGCGTGGCGAACTGCGTAACGCGGGCGTTACACCTGAATTACACCTGGGCGGCGGAGACTGCTGGGTATATGTCGACAGGATCCAGCTGGAGCAGGTCATCATCAACCTGTTGCGCAACAGCATCGATGCCATCGTGCAGTCCGGCCGGGAAGACGGTCGTATTGATGTATATTCGCGCATACACCCGGACAATACGGCAGAAGTGGCCGTTATCGATAACGGTACAGGGGTTGCGCCGGAACTGCTGGCACATGTCTTCGAGCCATTCCGGACTGGCAAGACAACGGGGATGGGTATGGGGTTGTCCATCAGTCGTTCGATCATCGAAGCACATGGCGGCAGGCTCTGGAACAACAAATACCAGCAGGGTGGGGCGCAGTTCGGCTTTACCCTGCCACAATGCGAGACAGGAAATGACGTGGAATAAAACAGTCTACCTTGTCGATGACGATGACGCGGTGCGTCACGCCCTGGGCGTTTTCCTGGAGAGCGCCGGGTTCCAGGTCAGTGAATATGCATCCGCAACCGATTTTCTGGATGACTGCGCGTCTGTCGGTGGCGGGATACTGTTACTCGACCAGCGCATGCCCGGCATGTCAGGCATGGAATTGCAGGCACGGCTGCGCCAGCTGGGGATTTTCATGCCGGTTATTTTTATTACCGGACACGGGGATGTCCAGATGTCGGTTGCCGCGATGAAGGCCGGCGCCATGGACTTCCTGGAAAAGCCGTTTGACAATAGCGAGCTTTTGTTACGCATCCGCGAGGCCTCGCGGAAGGCGGCAGGCAAACGCGAGGAATGGGAACAACGCTGCGAGGTTGAACAGCGCTGTTCGAGCCTGACTGCGCGGGAACAAGAGGTTATGGGATACATCGTGCGGGGCATGTCCAACCGGGTCATCGCCGAACAGCTGGGTCTCAGCAACCGCACGGTCGAAGTGCATCGTGCCAGGGTGATGGCAAAAATGGCGGCCAGATCGTTGCCGGAACTGGTCCGCATGGCGGCAATGTGTAAAGACTGCAACATGCCGGGATCATAGGCGTCTGCCGACTGTCAATCCACCTCGATGACGGTGGAACCATGCTGCTGCGGGATCAGTCTGATCCGCATTTGTTCTGCGGCGCACACGCTTCTGGCCGGTGCGCGCTTGCCGCGGAAGAAGCTGTCATTTTCTTTCTGGATGAAGTCTATTTCCGTGTCTGTGCGGTCAGGGTCGTGATGAAACATGGCCAGGCAGCCGACGCCGGCATCCACTGCCAGTTGCCTGACCTGGGCCACGAGGGAATGCCCCCAGCCATGTTTGTGTGGCATGTCTGATTCGAGATACTGGGCGTCGTGTATCAGAAGGTCGGCGCCCTGGCAAAAGTCCACCCACTCGCCGTAGGTCGTTGCCGGATTGTCGGGCGGTAGCAGCTCATTGTCCGTGATGTAGGCACAGGACGCGCCGTCTTCCTCGATACGGTAGGCGATGCCGCCGCCGGGGTGATTCAGGTGAGCACGACGTACGTG
>JASFOC010000293.1:0-4111 GCA_050116715.1 Gammaproteobacteria bacterium | reverse complement strand
TTCCCGCTGATGTCGGGGGAGGATTCAGACATGGCTGCAGTGGCTGGGCATGCCTGGCTCAGGTTGCAACAATGTTACGGGGCTCGCCGGCGAGGAATGCCTGGATGTTGGCAGCAATCTCATCAACAAGGCGTTGCCTTGAGTTGCTGCTCGCCCAGGCGATATGCGGGGTGATGATCAGGTTCGGGAGATCCAGTGAGAGCAGCAGATTTCCGGCGTGCGGAGGTTCCTCTGCCAGAACATCCAGGGCAGCACCGCCTATTTCGCCGGACAGCAGCGCATTCGCAAGATCACCCTCGTTGATGATCCCGCCGCGTGCTGTATTGATCAGGAGAGCATCCCGTTTCATGCTATGCAGCTCTGCAGCACCGATCAGGTTTTGCGTGTCAGTGTTCAGCGGGCAGTGAATGCTGATAATATCAGCATGCGCCAACACTTCATCAAGAGGCGTGCGGCCGTGCCGAACGGTTCTTCCGCGCCGTTCCGCCATGAGCACCTGCATGTCGAAGGCCTGCCCCATGGCAGCAACGGCGCTGCCAAGTTCGCCGCAGCCGATAATGCCCAGGGTTCGTCCTGCGAGTTCCATGACCGGGTAATCCAGCATGCAAAAGGTATTCGACTTTTGCCATTCGCTGTGCTCAACAGCCCGAATGTATTGCGGCAGGCTGCGTGCAAGGCAAAGCATCAGGCTGAAGACATGTTCCACGACCGAGGCAGTTGCGTAGCTGCGAACGTTGCAGACTGGAACTCCGCGTTTTGCGGCGGCCGCAAGATCCACGTTATTGGTGCCGGTTGCCGCGATGCAGATCAGTTTCAGGTCGGCGGCACCATTAATGGTGTCCGCGTCAACCGCTACCTTGTTACTGACAATGATGTCCGCCTGCAAAGGTTGTTCCCACGTTTTGCCGGCGCCGCCTTGCCGGAAGGTCCATTCGGGCAGTGTTGCACGCAGGCCGGCGAGGTCCAGGTCGCCGCGGTCTACGGTGTCGATGTCAAGGAACAAACCGCGCATGAGGATGCGCTTCCGCGGTTAGTCCAGTCCAAGCATGTCGTGCTTCAGTGACTTGCTGACCGGACTTGCTCCCAGCCAGATGCGCAGCAGGTCGCGGTAGAAGTCATTGCCTGCTATGGAACCGCGCCATTCACCATTGATGCGTACCTGTGTGCCAGTGTCGGGTGCGTAATCAATGCGAATCACATCTCCCTTGACGACAGTGCGAAACAGGCTGTTGAATTTTTCGAGCCGGGGCTTGATGGCTTGCAGGCGTTCTTCCGTGAGGTTCGCTTCCAGGCCATCCACCCAGCCTGCTATTATTTTCTCCCGGCTGACCTCGCTATAGGTGAAATGCATCAGAATCCCTGCGTGACCGGTATCTGCCAGGATGGCTGCAGGGTCATGCATTCTGCTTTCCAGGTAGAGTGCGCCGATGTAGATATCCATGAAAAACTTTTCACGGACCCCGGCACCGTTCAATACCAGTTGCGTACCGTCACCCGGCAATGACACTGAATCAGGTATATCTGTACCATTAATGGTGAGTGCCTGGAGCGGCTGGCTGGCAATTGCCAGGCAGGCGAAAATGGTGGTTCTGACTCGGGTCATACAGGTCCCTTTTGACTGGGTTCCGGGTTACCGCTGCCTGGAAGGATGGCGGACAATATTCTCGACATGGACGGGGAAACGGTTGTTCCTGGCATCCCTGAAGTAATGTTCGAGTGTGGTCCTTACTACCGGGAACGCGAGCCTGTCCCATGGAATCTCGTGTTCCGGAAACAGCCTGACATCCAGGCTTTCCCTGCCCGGCTTGTAGTCATTCGCTGCAAGGTTGGCTCGGAACATCATGTATACCTGGCTGATGTGCGGGATACTGAATACGCCATACAGTTCCAGGCTGTCCACGGTTGCGCAGGCCTCTTCGCGCGTCTCGCGTGCAGCCGCCTGCTCGGTCGATTCGCCATTTTCCATGAACCCTGCAGGTAAAGTCCACAGGCCGTAGCGAGGTTCTATGGCTCGCTTGCAGAGCAGCAGGCGGTTGTCCAGAACCGGTATGCAGCCGGCAACGATTTTCGGGTTCTGGTAGTGGATCATGTTGCAGGCATCGCAGACATAGCGCATACGATCGTCGCCGTCGGGGATTCTCTCCACCACCCGTGTGCCGCAATTGCTGCAATAAAACATTCAATATCCAGAGGTTTTCTAGTGCTGCTACCTTAGTACAGTGGCTATCTTATTCAGTGTTTGGCACAATTGATAGAGTGTAACAGCTGCCTCTGTGATGGTTGTGCGTGCCGGCAATCATCGATATTCAGGCGGAATGTCAGATAACAACTAACTGATTTTACTAATAAATGAGGTGCGAACAATGAAATCATTCAAATCAGCATTTGCCAGGGTGGTTTTACTGGCAGGATTTGCGCTCTTTTTGACCGCGTGTGGCGGTGGTGGCAGTGGCGACACCACCAGTGTGAGTAGTGGAGGTGCTCCGGCTTCCGGGCTGACCCTGCGCCTCACCGATGCCAAGGTCAATAGCCTGGAGGAAGTCTGGATCACCTTCACCAAGGTCATTTTCCAGCCCGCAGACGGGCGTGACCGGTTCGAGCATGTGTTCGATCCACCGATCAAGGTCGAGTTGACTCAGCTTGCCGGAGGCGGGGAGGTCATGCTGCTTGAGGAATATCCTCTGGAACCCGGCGACTATGAGTGGATGCGCCTTGCGGTCCTGTCGGAGGAGGAGCATGTCGATGACACCTATGTCGTCGAGGACGGCGGCGGAGTGTTTGCCCTGAAATGCCCGAGCTGTTCGGCTGATCAGAGCGGCCTCAAGTTGAAGTGGCCGAAGAATTCAACCTGGGAAACCGAGGGATGGGTCGACTTTACGGTCGATTTTGATGTGCGTCGGTCAATTACCCTGGCCAAGCCGAATGCCGGCGTCGACAAGAAATACATTCTGAAACCAACACTGCAAATCCTCACAACCGAACTGGCAAGCACCTATATCCATGGTGAGGTTACCGATGCCGGTCTTTCGGACACTACCACTCGCGAAGACTGTGTTGTTTATGTCTATCAGGGTGCTGATGTTGACCTCGACGACAACTGTAGCGTTTTTCAAGCAGGCGATGTGTGTGATGCCGTGCGTGGCGATACGGCTCTGACAACAGCGCCTGTGGACTACATTAATGATCCGGAGAGCAGTTACTACGGCAAGTATGCCTACAGGACAGGCTACCTGTATCCAGATACCTACACTGTGGCGCTTACCTGTGATGATGACCCTGCAAACACCGAAGACGATCTGACTTTTATCGGTAAAACCAGCTTCTACGCGGACACTGTACCGGAAGGTTACCGGCATGACTTTGCACTGGCTGATATCGTGCTCACCCTTAATAAGACTGTCGAGTCTGGTGATGGACCCTATGAAGAAGGCGATATCATCACCTACGGCTACTCCGTTACCAACAACAGTGCTGCCGGGGCAGACGGTGTAGTGGGTCCCGTCCTGGTTGAGGATGACAAGACCGAAGTCACCTGTGAAAGTGTCAGCGCTGTGGGTAATGGTGATGACAACCTGGATCCTGGCGAGTCGGTTGCCTGTTCCTCGACCTATGAAGTAACGCTTGAGGATGCCCTGGCAGGCAGCGTCATGAACACGGCGACCGCGATCATGGGTAGCACCAGTTCCAATACGGAGCAGGTAACAGCTGATACCGTTACCTCGCCGCTGCTCAGCCTTCTTAAAGAAGGTAATCTCGATGACGTGTTCGGGGACGGCGAGACGATCAGTTACAGTCTGACAGCCAGCAATGACGGCAATGTCGCCCTGACCAATGTGCAGATCACGGATGCAATGCTAGCTGCGCTGGATTGCACACCGACCCAGCCGGCGGTATTGGGTGTCGGTGAGATACTGAGCTGCAATGGAATCTACACGTTGACAGTCGCTGACGTAAACAATGGATCAGTCAGCAATATTGCAACTGCCTCCTCTGACGAGACAGGCTCTGTTGACAGTAACGAGGTGATAATTTCCTCTCCCTGAGGCCAGCTCCAGCACTCTGGCAGGTAATAAAGAAACCGGCTTTTGCCGGTTTCTTTTTACCCAGGTTC
>JASFOC010000292.1:0-4118 GCA_050116715.1 Gammaproteobacteria bacterium | reverse complement strand
GCATGACCATGCCCGCCCGCAAGGGATGCATGCCGGTGGAGAAGGCGGTGCGACCTGCCGTGCAGCTCTGCTCGGCATAGTAGGTCATGAACCTCGCACCTTCATCCGCGAGGCGGTCGATGTTGGGCGTCTCCCCAACCATGAGCCCCTGATGGTAAGCACCCACGTTCATGATGCCGATATCGTCGCCCATGATGAACAGGATATTAGGCTTCTCGCTATTGGCTGCGACGGCGCCGCCGCTGGCGGCAAGCCAGCTCATGGCAAGTGTGGCAATGCCGAGTCGTGTAGCCAGGTTCTTTGCTAAACTAATACGCATATCAGGTCCTCTTTTCCATTGGTTATAACTTCATCAGCACTTCACGACCTTTCCTGCGCCCTATTCCCATGAATCGGATGGGGAATTTTTGCACGTCGCATATGCGCACGGGTGTCGCCGACTAACTGGTTCTCATTTACAGGCACTACCATAGTCAACTGTTGCCGTCAGTCCTATTCGGTTGACCACCTAGATTACGTACGTAGTCGGGCAAGGGCCTACCCGATAGCATGACCATCCGTCTTCTCTGTCATTATTCGTTTGATGTGGTCCAGCAGGTTTTCATCGTTGCAGGGCTTTTGCAGTACGTAAGCCGCACCTTGCCGGATCACATGCACCGCCGTCGGGATGTCGCCGCGTTCGGTCAGTACCACAACCGGTAGCCAGGCACATGCCGCAGCGAGACTCGTGAGCTCGACCGGGTTGCCTGCGCAGGTGTCCAGTACCAGGCAGCCCGCAGGCCCCTGGCCTGCGGCCTTGAGCGCGTCTTTCAGCGAGGGCAGCGCTTCGACTTTCAGACCCGCCGAAATCATGAGCCTCGCGAGCGAATCACGCACCACGGGGTCCTCGCTGCAAATGAATACCGTGTTGTTTGCCATGCCCCCCGGACCCGCCATGCATTGAAATCGTTGAGACACCCTGGCATACCCCCCTGCACGATGCAGGGCAGGCACATCGACAACGTGCTATTGATGTACCTTAGACAAGATGTGGAACAGGGGATATTCGGTCAAACACCGAGTTTACGTAAGTAAGCGGTGATGGAAGACCGGCCCGACAGGCGCGACAGTGCCGCCGGGCGGGACTGGCCGGCCTGCGGCGACCGTAAGCGAGTGCTTACGTGCCGCGGCTGCCTGGCTCCAGTGAGGTGAAACGCAGCATCAGCAATTTGATGGTAGCCATCCCCATCTTTTGCAGGAGATTCTTGCGGTGCGCCTCCACGGTCCGCGGGCTGACACCCAGTTCGCGGGCGATCTCCTTGCTGGTCAAGCCCGAAAGAATCTGGTCGAGCACCTCCCGCTCCCGACCTGTCAGGGACGAGAGCCGCTGTTCGACGTCATCCGTAGCAACGGATGAAAATCTCGCGGCAACGTCCTTGGCAAGGGCCGCATTGATGCTGTCCAGCAGGGCCTGCTCCCGGTAGGGCTTCTGGATGAAATCCACGGCACCGCTGCGCATCGCCTGCACGGCCATCGGGACATCACCGTGTCCGGTCAGCAAAATGACCGGGATACTCGCCTCCAGTTCGTTGAGCCTTTCCTGCAGGACGAGACCGCTCATCTCGGCCATGCGCACATCAAGCACCAGACAACCCGGACGCTGCGACTCGAAGGCATCCAGAAACGCGAGCGCGGAATCGTAGCCCTCCGCCTGCAGACCAACGGACTCGACCAGTTCCTTTATCGAATCGCGCACCGCAGCATCATCATCAACGACAAAGACCGTCTGCTTCTGCATGCTCCCCATCAACCGGCTTGCCTTAACGTGAATCGGAATATGGCGCCACCTTCAGGGTTCGGATCATACCAGATCCGCCCTCCATGGGTGTCTATGATATCGCGGCAGATCGCGAGCCCCATCCCCATCCCGGCCACCTTGCCAGAGTACAGCGGCTCGAAGATGTCATTTACACGTTCCGACGGAACCCCCTCACCCCGGTCAGTTACACTGACCTGCACCTCATGACCGTCAAGCTCCCTGACCTCGACCGAGATCGGCTTTTCGCTCACCTTGCCTGCAGAAACACTATGCAAGGCATTCTGCAGCAGGTTGACGAGCACCAGCTGGACTTGCAGGGTGTCGGCGAGAACCGGGGGGATGTCGGTGACGGGTTCACAGGCAATGTGGCATCCCCGTGCCGCGATCTCCGGCTCCATAATCCGGATAACCTCCTGGAGCAGCGGGTAAAGCGACACGGGACGCAAGTTCGGCTCTTCATGGTTAACCAGTGCTCGGACATGCTGGGTGATAGCACCTGCCCGCTCTGCCTGTCCCTCGATCTTCGCGACCAGTTCTGAAAGCTTGGGCGCTTCCACGGTATTCGCCTGCAGGCGCCGCCTGGCCGCCTGGGCATAGTTCTGGATTGCGATCAGGGGCTGGTTTATCTCATGCGCAATGCTGGTGGCCAGGGTTCCCAGGCTGCGTTCCTTGCTGAAGCGCGCCAGCTGACCCCGCAGCCGAACCGCCATCGTCTCCGCCTCCCTGCGCCGGCTGTTCTCGTCATGCAGCGCATCCTGGGCATACCGCAACCTGCGACGACTCAGTATGAGTGCGGCAATCATGAGCGCCTGCACGGTGATGACTGCAACCGTGACCAGGATTTCTGCCCTGTGCTCATCCCATGTCGAGGCCGGGTGATTGCGTATCCGGCTGTCTGCTGGCAACCGTTTTTGCTTGATGCTCCAGCGCGCCAGTTCGACTCCGTCGAAAATGGGAGGGTTTGACAACCTGTCGACGACAGGCAGGTCCGCCGGTGCTTCGCCACGGAGGACGCGCGCGGCCAGTTTCGCCGCCCGGTACCCGTCCTCCTCGACCGTGGCCAGGCGGCCGCCGACAATACCGTGCTGAAGCAAGGTATCCCACAGGCCATAAACCGGCACTTTCGCTGCGTCTGAAAAGGTCTGCAGTATCGCTCGCGGCACGTACTGTTGTCCGGTACGATCTTCAAACTGTACCAGATACAGGGCCACTGTCTTTTCAGGCAGTGTATTGACCGCTTTGATGAGTTCATCAACCGGCATACCGCGCAGCCAGACAAACTCAAGCCGGCCTGCAAACGATTCAAAGGCCTGCTGCGCAACACGCTCCATAGCCTTGTCAGATGGCGAGGATCCGACAATAACGGCAACGCGTTGCGTGTCAGGATGGACATGCTGAATAAGCTCCAGTGTGCCAGTGATATCGAGAAAACCGGTAACACCTGTCACGTTAGGGGGCAGTTTCTGTGCAGCCACGAAGTCGCGGTCGGCGTCAACAAATACAATCGGCACACCGGGGAACAGCTCCTCACCGTGCACAAGCAGGAATCGCAAGGCAGGCACGTCGGTCGGCATAATGAGATGCGGCTTGCGACTCTGGTAGTTCTTGCGGTAGAAATCAAGTAGCCAGTTGAGTTGTTGCCTGTCCGCATAGCTTGCTGCATCCATGTTTACAAACCGCGCCAGGTCAGGGGCTTCAGTGTCGATCGCGACCTCTACGTCAGGTACCGAGGAAAAGCCCCGTACGATACCCTCATACCAGTCGGCGGTTATCGGCAGGCTGGTTCCGTATGAGTGCAGCAAAAGTACCCGATAGGGCTCGTCCCTGGCCAGTGCGGCACTGGCCCAGGAAAAACCCAGAACCAGCACAACAAGCGTACACGGCCGCATTCCGCATTTTGCCTGAAATCTTTCGATACCTGCACACACCATGCCGATCGTCTTTATTATGATGGTGCTGGCTGTAACTCTCATATCAATCCATTTTCCACATGCCGAACATCTGCTTGATGTACCATACCGTACCCAGCTGTTAAAAGGGTACTGACCCCTTTATGCATGATTTGTTGAAGATCATGCAGAACTTCCATGTGCTTTTAGAACAGTGATAGATTACAGTTTGAGTTCTGCTATCAAGCCCATCAAGCAACCAATACCAACTGGTTTTTTTAAAACAATCGATGCGAATATCGATGCGAGTTGTAATCGCACCCAGTATGGTTCTAACGTGGTGATTTCAGAGGGTATACCCAACTCAACACTTTTAACTGACTGTTAACAATAACGAATACCAGGATAACCCGTTGAGTCACCGTCCTAGG
>JASFOC010000291.1:0-4119 GCA_050116715.1 Gammaproteobacteria bacterium | reverse complement strand
GAGCCAGACATAACCGGGCTAGCGGCGATAGAGGAAGATTCTTGAATCCGCTGCCAGGCCAGGGTCTTGGCCCTACAGGTTTATGACCGGGGCAGCGGTGAGCTGGTTCACACAAACAGAGTGAATCCCTAACACATTCAGTTGCATGGCCGATAAGCCGGTGTCAGTGATGTCTGTCTGTGTATGCAAATTTCGACGAGGTGTACAGGAGTGGAATCAAACTGGAGCAGGGCATTCAACTCATTCGGGTTTATTGCGATGCTTGTCTGTATCGCTGTTCTGCTGACGACTATTTCCTCTTCGAATGCCGATGACAACAGGGACCCGGCGGTGGACTTGCTCCTGCTGCGATCCCAGGGTGCACTGGTGGCTGAGAACAGCGGTATACAATCCGGTTCTATCCCGCGCCGCCCCTGGCACGACTGAAAAAACCAATCACCCGGGCTCGCCGGCAGAGGGCACGCGTTTCTCCTGGTTATAGCGTCGCTGTACGTAGTCATCCACCAGCTGCTGAAATTCTGCAGCAATCTTTTCACCTTTCAGCGTGACTGTCTTGACGCCGTCGACGTATACCGGTGCAACAGGGTTCTCGCCGGTACCCGGCAGGCTTATCCCGATGTTGGCATGTTTGCTTTCACCGGGGCCGTTAACGACGCAGCCCATCACCGCCACGGTCATTTCCTCCACTCCGGGGTAGTGCTGGCGCCATTCGGGCATCTGCCTGCGCAGGTGTTGCTGGATGGATTGCGCCAGCTGCTGAAAGTAGCTGCTGGTGGTGCGGCCGCAGCCGGGGCAGGCGACCACGGCCGGGGTGAAATGTCGCAGGCCCATGGCCTGCAGCAGTTCCTGTGCAACGGTCACCTCGCGGGTGCGGTCCCCCCCGGGTTCCGGTGTCAGCGAGATCCGGATGGTGTCGCCAATTCCCTGTTGCAGCAAAACGGCGAGTGCGGCAGTGGAGGCGACGATGCCCTTGGACCCCATGCCTGCCTCGGTCAGGCCGAGATGCAGGGCGTAGTCACACTGCCTGGAAAGTTCCCGGTAAACGGCGATCAGGTCCTGTACGCCGCTCATCTTCGCCGACAGAATGATGTGGTCGCGTGGCAAGCCGAGTGTTTCTGCCTGTGCAGCGCTTTCCAGTGCAGAGGTTACCATGATCTCGTGCATGATCTCGCTCGCACCCTTGGGTTCCGGACGCCTTGAGTTCTCATCCATCAGGCGTGCAACCAGTGTCTGGTCGAGGCTGCCCCAGTTCACTCCGATACGTACCGGTTTGTCGTTGCGACAGGCAGTTTCAATCATGGCGGCAAACTGCTCGTCACGTTTTTTGCCGCGGCCGACGTTGCCGGGATTGATGCGGTACTTGGCCAGTAGCTGAGCGCAGTCCGGGTACTTCGCCAGCAGTTTGTGGCCATTGAAATGGAAGTCGCCGACCAGTGGAATGTCCTCACCTGCCGCCGCCAGTGCTTCACAGATTTCAGCGACTGCCGCGGCTGCGGGTTCCGAATTGACCGTGATACGGACCAGTTCGGAGCCGGCATGGGCGAGTTCGCGGACCTGCCTGACCGTGGCCGTGATATCGGCGGTGTCGGTGTTGGTCATGGACTGTACCACTACCGGCGCAGTACCTCCGACCATGATGTTGCCGACTTTGACGGCGATACTGTGGCGTGAAACCGGGACCGTGGCTGGTGTGTTCATGGGAGATTACCGCTGCAATTTGTCTGGGCGGCTATTGTACCAGCCGCGTGGTGAATCATTCACATGGTTAGCGTACGGGTGTCATGCGTACCTTCCACGCCGGGAAGTTGCCTTGCTGTAGCGGGGCGGGCGAATCGGCTTGTTAAAGCAGTTGATATGCATATGATAAAAAACTTGCGAGCGCAGATAGACTGTATATAATCACAGTTACTGTATAAATAACCAGCACAAAGCCATGAACCGGGAAACACTGACCAAACGGCAAGCGGAAATTCTCGATCTGATCCGTAGCTACGTTTCTGAAGAGGGATGCCCGCCAACGCGCGCGGAAATTGCAGCAACCCTCGGGTTTCGTTCTGCAAACGCGGCAGAGGACCACCTGCGTGCACTGGAGCGCAAGGGCGTTATTGAACTGGTGACCGGGACTTCGCGGGGCATCCGGCTGGTGGAGGATGAGGCAGGCCTTCCGGTGGTCGGGCGTGTCGCTGCGGGCGAGCCGATTCTTGCGGAGCAGCACATAGAAGACTATTGCCAGCTGGACCCGGCGACGTTCCACCCGCGTGCCGATTACCTGCTGCGTGTCAGGGGTGACAGCATGCGCGATATCGGCATTCAGGAGGGCGACCTGCTTGCCGTGCATCGTACACGGCATGCCGAGAATGGCCAGGTCGTGGTGGCGCGTCTTGACGAGGACGTGACGGTGAAGCGCTTTCGGCAGCGTGGCGCAATCGTGCGCCTGCTGCCGGAAAATCCCGACTATGAACCCATTCGCGTGGACCTGCGCGAGCAGACCCTGGTTATCGAAGGTCTTGCCGTCGGCATTCTGCGCAAGGAGATAGGCTGATGTCCTGCGCCGGAAAACTGCATCATCGCAACGCCTGGGAAAACAGCACGACAAGATGCGCCTCGCGCGTGCAACCGACCGGCCTGGCCGTGCTGGACGACATGCTGCCGGAGGGTGGCTGGCCAAAGGCCGGCGTGGTCGAGGTAACGGAATCCGGTGATAGTGCCTGTGCCATGGAGTTGTTCATGCCGGCGCTGGCAAGGCTCACTCGCCAGAGACATGGTCTGGTGCTGGTGGCGCCGCCCTATTCGGCACGCAAGCGCATCTTCACCGACGCCGGCGTGAATCCCGTCGAGGTAATGCAGGTCAACCCTCACCCTGGTCGCAGTGCCCTGTGGACTGTCGAATCACTGCTGCGGTCAGGTGATTGCGGTGTCGTTATGGCCTGGCCGGGGTGCGACACCGAGCTGATGGACAAGCGTCTGCGGAAAGCCGCCATGCAGGGCCGGGTGTTGTGTGTTCTGTTCCGTCCGCCATGCCGGCGCATGGCGGTATCCAGCAGCAACCTGCGCCTTGGGGTGGATGTCGATGAGGATGGCAGGGCGCTTTATCTGCTTGACGGCAGGGGCGAGCGGCTGGCGGGCGCGGCCTGGGAGTGGTCATCCGGGGCGGGGTAATGACTGCTGTGGATGGACGCTGCTAGCGTGTAGCGGGGTTATTACATGCCTCCAGCTTGCGCAGGTTCAGACTCTGGTTGATTTCCATATCCTGTGACTTCCACTGCAACGCGGTATGCTGGCCGAGCAGGTCCCTGTATTGATAGCGTTGATAGACGTTGAATGCGATTGACATTACTAGACAGAGCACAACCATGATCACGAAGTCATAGTGTACTTCCAGCTTTCTGTGCACTTTCTTCTCCCCGGGCGCTGTTGAAACCCGTTCGATTCAGGTCCTGCGGCATGATGCGCCGATAACGGTGAAACCTTTCCGAACCTGAACCCGCTATTTGTTTTCAACCGTGTCGGGAGGCGGACATGGAGCAAAATTTTCCCTGTCCCGGATGGCTTTCAGGCATTGCCCGCTGGTATATGTCATCAGGTTCCGGTTGCTGCTGTCATTGCGTTCCTGGGTCTCCATTTCCAGCAGCTGGTGGGTGAGGGTGCATGCCTCCGTGCCTGCACACTGGCCCTCCTGGCCGCAGACCTGTCGAACCAGCTGCTCGCAGGGCGAGTAACCGATAATATTGACATCCTGCCATTCCTCGGTTTCCGGCGGTGGTGGGCGGCGTGATTCAATGATGGATGCGTTTGGGACGGCAATTCCGTGGTTGGAGATGAGGGATGAGCCGTCCTGCAACCTGTGTGTACCGTCCCACAGCGGGGTTACGACGCCATTGTGATTAACGGTGGCGCGATTGGTCTCCGGATCGACGGTTACGGTACCGCCACCCTCCAGGGTGGAAGTCCAGCCGCCAGCAAGTGCCGGCAGCAGGAATACCGTCGTCATGGCGGCTGTCAACCAGGTTTTCCCGGACATTGTCAGAATTTAACAGTTTGCCTTCATTGTGACTATGACAACGACAAGACTAGTGCAGTTGCCTGAAATTCGCCAGCCCCGGCATTTTGATGTCATGA
>JASFOC010000290.1:0-4119 GCA_050116715.1 Gammaproteobacteria bacterium | reverse complement strand
TCGCCGTCCCGGGAGATACCATTCTTCACCGTGACTGCATCCCGGTATACCCGGTACTGGTCGCTGGGCAGTTGCTGTTCAAGCGAGGGCAGTTGTTCGCCAAGGGCGCCCTTTGCGGTGAGTTCCAGGGTCAGCGTAACCGGCTTGCCTTCCTTGAAAGGCTGTTCCTGCGACATGCTCGAACGCAGTTTCAGGTCGTTCAGGGGGAGCCAGGGCTGTTGCGTGGCGTCGGCGGTCATGACATCAAAAGTCAGCGGTTCGCCGGAAGAAACGGTGAAGGGGTCATCCTCGCCCGGTGCCTGCGGCACGCCCGGAAAACCACTCCAGTGCCTGCTTGCATGGGTACCATTGAAGGTAATGGCCGGAATCACGAGCTCGCCGGATTGCAGCGGCGTCAGCTTGAAGTGATAAGTGTTGATGATCTCACGGCCAGGACCGGAACTGGCAACAGGGCCATCGACTTTTTCCAGTACAGCACCGGTTACCCTCGGTATGATGACGTCGAGCGTCTTCAGGTTGTCGCTACTGATTACGCGTGCGGTATAGACCACGTTCTGCTGTTCATAGATTGTTGTGGCGCTGACGGAAACCTCGACGCGGGGTGCCTTGCTGGCCGCTGTTGCGGCAGCCGGCGCCTGCGCTGCATACCAGTTACCGGGCTGGCCGGCCGCAGGGTAATACGGGTTGGCTGGTGCGACCGGTGCCGGTGCCGTATACATCGGCGCCTGTTTGAAGGGACCCACATTGCCCCAGGGACGATTCGTGGTTATTGCGGTGGATTTCTTCTGGCTGGATTTGTTACTGGAAGCGTTGCTGACACTGAACGAGAAGGCGTATGCGGTATGGGCAAGTGCTGTTAGCAAGCTTGCCAGCAGACAGATAATACAGATCTTGGATACACTCAGATTACGCAATTTACTACCCCTCAGGAATTTATTGTTGTGTGGTTTACAATATGGTTAGCCAGCACCAGTGACTGGCTGCCCGGTAAAGTCACCAGGGCCGAGTCTCGATCAACTGGCGTCTGTTGTGCTGCATTTCCTTTCGCTCCTCCAGCATGAACTGATTTCTCAGCAGGTATGTTGGATCACCCTCGATCCGCTCCAGCCACTGGTCCATCATGATTACCGAGATCCCGGTGCCACTGGCACCTTCCTCATCAGGTATCCCGCCGGGTTGCGCATCAGGGTCTTCCCTGTCCTCGCCGCTGCCCAGCTGATCAAACAGGTCGACGGCCTGGCTGGCTGCCTGCGCCTCTTCCGATATCTCGTCGGGAGCCTGTCCCTTGCCATCACGACTGTCGTCTGAACCGCCCTCCTCAGGTAGCTCCGTCTCATCCTGATCGCTGCCGGGTGCTTCGGACGCCTGTTCTTCCTTACCGTTATCAGACTGATCTATGGATAGATTACCATTTTCCTCATCTGCTTGTGTATCGGATTCTCCTTTATTTTTCTCTTCTTCCTGATCACCCGAATCCCCATCGGGTTTCTCTTCGTCCTTCCCGGATTCCTCGCTGGCCTGCTCCTTGTCTCCCTCCTTACCCTCTGATTCATCTTGCTTTTCTCCGGATTCATCGGCCGACTCCTCACCCTCCGTTGATTGACCTTCGGTGTCCTGATCCTGATCACCGCTGGATTTTTCGCTCTCCTCACCCTGGTCGCCGGACGACTCCTCGGACGCCTGCTGTTCCTCGCCGGACGACTCCTCCGCCTCCTGCTGCTGGTCACCGGAGGATTCCTCGGATTCCTGTTGCTGGTCGCCGGAGGATTCCTCGGATTCCTGTTGCTGGTCGCCGGAGGACTCCTCGGACTCCTGTTGCTGATCACCGGACGACTCCTCGGATTCC
The DNA here is from genome assembly GCA_050116715.1 of Gammaproteobacteria bacterium. Taxonomy (GTDB): domain Bacteria; phylum Pseudomonadota; class Gammaproteobacteria; order UBA9214; family UBA9214; genus UBA9214. The sequence continues at coordinate 2,273 of JASFOC010000290.1, read as the reverse complement.
TGCTGCTGGTCGCCGGAGGATTCCTCGGATTCCTGCTGCTCCTCGCCGGACGATTCCTCGGATTCCTGCTGCTCCTCGCCGGACGATTCCTCGGATTCCTGCTGCTCCTCGCCGGATGATTCCTCGGATTCCTGCTGCTCCTCGCCGGACGATTCCTCGGATTCCTGCTGTTCCTCGCCGGATGATTCCTCGGATTCCTGCTGCTCCTCGCCGGACGATTCCTCGGATTCCTGTTGTTCCTGCTGCTGCTCCTCCTCTTCCTTCTGCTGCTGCTCTTCCTGTTTTTCTGTCTTCTCTTCCTCGGCTTCCTCTTCCGTCATTTCTTCCGTTGAAAACTGCTCGCTCTTCTTTTTGGCCAGTCTCAGGTTATGCAGGGTGTCGGGATCGTCGGCACGCAGGGTCAGCGATTCCTCGTAGGCCTGCACGGCCCCCTCGTAGTCCTTGAGCTTGTAGCGGGTGTTGCCAAGGTTGTAGAGCGCATCGGCCTTGACCTCCTCACGCTCAACACTGCTGAACGCTTCACCGGCGTCGGTGTAGCGACCGGCGCGATAGAGCGCGACGCCACGGTTGTAATCATCCGCAAACGTCTCTGCCGCAGCTGTATAGTCGCCTTCCCTGAACAGGTGCGCCGCATCCTGTTGCGTGTTTCTGAACCAGGAGGCACTGGCATTTGCAGACATCCCGGCAAGCCCAAGCAGGAAAACTGCACAGCAGCAACAATGACTTGCAGACACGGTCAGTGTGGACAGTTTCAGCGCGTCTTTCATATGTCCGAGAGCCTGTATCCCGCCGCGGTCCGGCGATACAACGGCAGCAGCAGGAGCAATGCCAGCCCGGCGAACCAGTAGAAACGTTCATTCCAGATGCGCGTGCGTTCCTCCGACTCGCTCTTGGGCAGGGCCTGCGCCCTGACCTGTGCGAGTATCTTGTCAGTGTCGCTGTCACGGTAGTCCGCGCGCAGGTAAATCCCGTTGCCGGCCTGTGCCAGTGCCTGCAACTGCGTTTCATTGAGGGCTGAAATGACGGGCTTGCCTTGCCTGTCCCGTATCCATGGCTCTCCCGGCTGCAGACCGGGAACGGTATCGCCTTCAGGCGTACCGACACCGAGTACATGCACCCGCACGCCGGCATCTGCAAAGGCGCGCATGCGCTGCTCCAGGCCAGGTTCGTCGAAATCACCGTCACTCACCAGCAGCAGGGAACCCACACTTTCCTGCGGCTGCCCCGCCAGCAATTCCGCGGCCCGGTCCAGTGCATAGCTGAGGCGACTGCCCTGCAGCTGCACCAGGTTCGTATCCAGCGCGGGCAGCATGCGGCGGATGCCATTCATGTCCTCGGTGATCGGGGAAATGACATGCGCGACCGAGGCGAACCCGATCAGTCCGATGCGGATGCCACGGTTTTTATTCAGCAGGTCCTCGACTTCCTGGCGTGCCCGCGACAGCCGGCTGGGCTTGACGTCCGCAACCTCCATGGAACGCGAGATATCAAACAGCACCACCAGGTTCGTGCCCGGCCGGAACAGTTCGACATCGGTGAAATCCCAGCGCGGCCCAGCCATCGCCAGCACCAGCAGCGCCCATATGCCCGTCCAGCGGAAAAACCGCAGCCAGCGGGTGCGCGACGGTGCTTCCGAGCGTCCCAGCAGGTGCGGCAACAGGTGGTCATCCGCATATTCGCGGATGCGCTCGTTACGGGTGTCGAAACGCCGCGAAAAAATCAGCCAGAGGGCCACCGGCAGGCACAGCAACAGCGCCCACAACCACCCCGGCTGCGCGAAATGAAATGCGCCGAACCACTCAGCCATTGGCGCGCCCCGCCAGCCACGGCCGCGGAATGCCATCCGGGAACAACCCCAGCAACAGCAGCGCGAACAGTGCCACCCCCAGCGGCCAGCGATACAGCGAGCGTGGAATCATGACGCTGCGCGCTTCCGCCTCGGTCTTTTCCATGGCATCGATCTGCTGGTAAATCTGGTCCAGGGCATCGCTGTCGGTTGCACGGAAATAGGCGCCGCCGGTCAGTTCCGCCACTTCTGTCAGCAGTTCCTCGTCGATCTCCATCTTGACCTGGGTCATCCGGCCATTCTCGTAGAACGGCACCAGCCCCTTGGTGCCAACACCGATGGTGTAGATGCGAATGCCCTCGTGGGCAGCCAGCTTTGCCGCCAGCTGCGGCGGCAGACTGCCCTCGGTGTTTTCACCGTCGGTAACCAGGATGAGGATGCGGGAACCTTCCGGGCGTTCGCGCAGCTTTTTCACGCCGAGCCCGAT
>JASFOC010000289.1:0-4121 GCA_050116715.1 Gammaproteobacteria bacterium | reverse complement strand
CGCGCCAGGTGCTTCCCCAGGTAGGCCTCCAGTATTTCCATATAACGCCTGCCGGTTGCGCCGCCGCCCTTGCGGCGAATCGTCCGCTCGCGCACGTGCGGATCAAAGATTGACCACCGGAAGTCGCGCCAGGTCTCCAGGTCGAAGACGTCCCTGTCGATGATATCGCCCCTGCTGTCCACCAGCCAGGGGATTGCCGGGTGGGGCATCAGCTGCGGTGCCCCCGAGGTCGTCGCCACCACTTCGGCGGGAATTTTCCTCAGGCCTATTTCCTCCCCGCGTACGTGCGAGAGCACCGGCTGCATGCTGCCGAGGTTGGGCGTGCCCACCAGGAGCAGGCGCCTTATCGCCCCGGCGCCGGCATAGGAGGGCGTGGCAGCGCCCGTATCGAGGTGGTCTGTCGCACCGTAGCGGGCATAATACCGGGCCAGCATGCCACCGTTGGAGTGTGCCAGGATGTCTACCTGCAGCTTCGGATCCTGGTAATCGGCGCGGATGCGCTCGATCAACTCATGCAACCCCGCAACGGCAGAAACATTGTCGAGGCGCCAGTCGTACAGGTAGACGTAATAATACCGCTGCTGCGGCTCCACCGGCTCACCCGGCTGCTGCCGCCGGTAGCCACCCGGGCCCTCCAGCGTATCGAGGATCTGGCCGTAAAAGTCCCGCCCCAGGCCCTTCCTGAACACAAGGTAAGGCTGGACGGCGGTGCTGACGGGATCCAGCGTGTCTGCATCGATCTCGACCTCGAGCCCCTTGTAACTGCTGAATAACAGTTTGCGTGCTGACTTCGGCCAGATCTCGCTTCCGATCCGCGTATCCAGCAGCCTTGAGCCAAACGCCCCCGGGATGACAATCAACGGCGGTTGATCGGCATTGCCGGCATCACTGTACAGGTCGTCCAGCGGCGGCCTTTGACTGAAGGCAAGGGCATGCTCGCCGGCCAGTGCCAGCGTGCTCAGCAGAAACGTTCTACGGGTAATGCCAGGGATCGGGAGTTCCTCCGTTTTGTCGCGCAAGCCCGTTTGCGACGTGCTGACAGGTGCCCGCCACCGAGTATAGGTGCAAAAAATCTCCTTTAGCCACTGTCCGGATTCATTCCGCTTCCCCGGATGGTGCCGGGGGGGAGGCGGGAGGCAGGGTGAAGAGCGCCTGCGGCGTACTCACGCCGCGCAGTGTGTACATCCCGAGCGGAACCAGTCTGCCCGGGCAGTGGCGGGCAAACCCGGCGGATAACAGGATGTCCTGACCGAGCGCCTTGCACATGCCCTCGATGCGCGAGGCTGCGTTCACGGCCGAGCCGATGACGGTGAAATCAAGGCGCCCCGGGGTGCCGATGTTTCCGTACATGAGTTCACCGATGTGCATGCCGATTCCGAAGCCGATCGCATTTGCACCCTCCGCTGTTCTTTGCTGGTTAAGCCTCGCAATCTGGCGTTGCGCATCCCGTGCGGCTTCAATGGCGTGTCCGGCAGCTTCCGGACTGTCAGGGTCCTCGATCGGGAAAATGGCCAGTACCGCGTCGCCGATAAACTTCAGCACCTCGCCGCCGTGCTCCAGCACCGCCCCCGCCATGCAATCGAAAAACTGGTTCAGCATCGCCAGGTATTCCTCCCGGGACAGCGATTCAGTGAGCGAGGTGGAATCGCGCATGTCGCAAAACCAGATGACCGCCTGGATGGTTTCGCTGTCGCCCCGCTTGATCGAACCTTCCAGGACGCGCTGCCCGCTGTGTTTGCCCAGGTAGGTGTCGAGCAGGGTGATTGCCGTCGTGCGCAGGGCATGCACCTCGAACAGGCGACTCAGCAGTGGCAGGATTTCGTAGAACTGTCCCAGTTCCGCCGTCGAGAAGCCGCCCGTGCGATCCGAGACCAGCGTAATGATGTTGATCTGGCCATCCGAGAACAGCAGCGGCATGGCCACGTAATCAGTCCCGCCCCTGGCATGCAGCTCCCTGAGGATGGGGAAGTCAAACTTCGGGTCGGGCCCTTCCATGGCGCGCCGCACACCGCCGGCGCCGTGCAGGATCGGCAGGTACGGACTCTCCCGGTGTTCCTGTGTCTCCAGTACCTGGTGTGGTGCAGTGTTGATTTCCACCTCGCCGCTCTCGCGCCACCAGGTATAGCGGGTCGCAAACAACTCCGGATGCAGGGTGCGGATGAGTATTTGCAGGCGCCAGACCGGCACGCCTTGCGCAACCAGGCACTGCGCCAGCTGGACCAGCAGCTCGCGCACCGAGGCGGCCTTCCAGGCGTCATTCAGCAACCACGCGGAGAAAAGGTTGGGGCTGGACGGGATCGGATCCCGGGTCGGCGCCAGGATCTGCTGTTCATCTTTATACCAGGCATCCATGGCATCCGGGTCAAAGGCAATATAGCCGTGGATTTTCTGTGCCTCAGGCAGTGGATTCTCGTAACTCCAGGCCGCATTTTCCCCGACCCGCTTGCCGACGATGACGTCCCAGTAGGATGCATTGCCCTTGAACGGGCAATGGGTGTGGTGTTCAGTGCGCTGCAACAAGTCCATGCGCACGTCCTTGCGTGGAAAGTAATAGACCTGCGGCAGCCGGGTTTCATGTAACACCCGTACTTCCGTGCTGTCTGCAATGGTTGCGCCTGCAAACACGACCCGCAGCCGACTGCTGCATGCTTCCACCTGGACATGATAGGCAGCATTGTTTTCTGTCGGCGTGTCAGCGTGCATTGTCCGGGACAGCGATTACTCGGTGATAAGCGTTGCGACAAGCATAGCAAGTGACGGCACAATCATTACAAAAACGCCCCGGCCGGGGCTGTCACCCGGCCGCACTATCACAGCCAGGCAATCGCGCCGGACGGCGACGTTTAAGCCCACCGGGGTACTCGTGCCCACCGGGGTACTTGTGCCCACCGGGGTACTTGTGCCCACCGGGGTACTCGTGCCCATAGGGTACTTCTACTGTAGCGGACGCGATGTGCAGGCTTCGACCTCACACAGTAAATCATCCATCAGGCCTGCGGGACACACCAAGCTGCAGCAGATGCTTGCCGAATTTTTCGGTGACTGCATCGATCGTTTTCAGTAGCTGCTGGTTGTCTTCCTGCAGCCCGGGTGGGTCGAACAGGTCCGCCTGCGCCGGCTGGCTGTCATCCCAGCCACTGATGCCGATGCCAATGAGGCGTACCGGCTTGTCCGGCAGCCCGCCGTCGAGGAACAGCCGCCATGCGGTTTTGAGCATTTCGCGTTCGTCCTGGGTCGGCGTTTTACGCTTGTATTGCCGCGTGCAGGTTTCGAATCCCTCGAAGCGGATTTTCAGTGTCACGACCGAACCCGAAAGCCCCTCGCGGCGTAGGGTCCTTGCCACATCGGACGCAAGCCGGCGCAGGGTCTCGTGCAGCAGCGAGGTATCCCGGATATCGGTCGCGAAGGTCGTCTCCTTGGAAATGCGCTTGCGGCGCTGCCCCGGCAGGACCTGGTCCGAGGCGATGCCAAAGGCCTGGCGGTGAAAACTCGCCGCGGCCCGGGCTCCCAGGTGTTGTGCCAGCACCGGCAGCGGGGTAGCGCGCAGCTGCGCCACGCTGCTGATTCCGAGACGCTTGAAGATCTTGCGGGTCTGCTGCCCCAGCCCACGCAGGTTGGAAACCGGCATGGGTGCAAGGAAATCGAGGACCTGCTCCGGGGCGATCACCGTTAAACCATCCGGCTTGCGGTACTCCGAGCCGAGCTTTGCAATCAGCCGGTTCGGTCCGATGCCGACGGATGCCGTCAGTCCTGTCTCGCTGCGGATGCGTTGCCTGATTTCCCGGCCGATGGTTTCCGGCGTTCCAGACAGCCGTTCGAGCCCACTCACATCCAGGTAGGCCTCATCGATCGAGGCGGCTTCCACCACGGGTGTCATGGTTGCCAGGATCTGGAAGACCTGCTGCGAATAGCGTTTGTACTTCTGCATGTCGGGGCGCAGGAACACGGCATCCGGACAGCGCCGGAAGGCCTCGGATATCGGCATGGCGGAGTGAATGCCGAAGCGACGTGCCTCGTAGGACGCGGCGGCGACCACGCCGCGGTGACCGGGACGTGCACCCACAACAACGGGCAGCCCCCTGTATTCGGGATGCTCCAGCTGTTCGCATCTCGCAATGAAC
>JASFOC010000288.1:0-4130 GCA_050116715.1 Gammaproteobacteria bacterium | reverse complement strand
CCTTGCCATACGAAACGCACGCTGTGGACCTCGATGCCATCCCGAAGACACGTACACAGGTCATGCTCAATCTCGCCAATCCTGCCGCCGCACTGCGCTGGTGGCGGCTGCCCGGCAACGGCGTGGGGCTGGCGCGAATGGAATTTATCATTAACAACATCATCAAGATTCACCCCCTGGCACTGTTGCACCCGGACCAGGTCAAGGACAACAAGGCACGCCAGCAGATCGAGGCCCTCACCACGGCCCACGCGGCGAAGGGACAAGACAAAGCAGACTACTTCGTCGATACGCTGGCGCGTGGTATTGCGCGCATAGCAGCTTCACAGTACCCGAATCCGGCCATCGTACGCATGAGCGATTTCAAGACCAATGAATACGCGCAGCTCATCGGTGGTGCGGCGTTCGAGCCGGATGAGGCCAACCCCATGCTCGGCTGGCGTGGCGCCAGCCGGTATTACAGTGACGCGTATCGCGACGGCTTTGCGCTGGAATGCCAGGCGATCAAAAAGGCACGTGAGGACATCGGCCTGGACAATATCATTGTCATGATCCCTTTCTGCCGAACGCCGGAAGAGGCCGACAAGGTGCTCGAGGTCATGGCCGACAACGGTCTCAGGCGCGGCGAGCACGGACTGCAGGTCTATGTCATGGCCGAGATCCCTGCCAACATCATACTGGCCGATGAGTTCGCCCGGCGCTTCGATGGGTTTTCCATCGGCAGCAATGACCTCACCCAGCTTACGCTCGGCGTGGACCGTGACTCCGACCGGCTGGCGGCGTTATTCGACGATACGCACGAGGCCCTCAAACGCAGTATCGCCAGCCTGATCGAAACCGCCCACCGGCATGAACGCAAGGTCGGTCTCTGTGGCCAGGCACCAAGCGACCACCCGGAATTCGCAACCTTCCTGGTCGAGGCTGGCATCGATTCCATATCGGTCAATCCCGACAGCTTCGTTGCGGTCAAGCGCCAGGTGGCGCTGACCGAGGCAGGCAGCTGAGCAAGCGCGGTGTTTTATCCAGACCCGTACCGCAATCAGCAGAAGTTACCTGGCACGGCAGTGGGTTGTTGTCGTGCTGCGGGATATGACAAAACAATCGAACATACCATTGCAGAATCCTGTTAATCGTGCATGCAAGTTCCGGCCAGTGCCTGACGTGGAATCATTCCCGCCCGATCATCAACAAGTCGCGAAAAACCCGTATTGGTGCGGGTTTCCCGGTGGCCCTGAGTGTCGAGGCCATGCAAAACACCCTGGTCTGAATTGTTACTGGTCCTCAAGTCTTTGACGATCCTTTATCACCAGCCATGGGAATATGCAGCAGACGTTCACTGCGCCAGACGCGAACAATCCTCACACGCTCGGGATCACACCAGTACGCTACGCGAAACGGCGGATGAATAAGCGCCCTCAGGTCAATTGATCAAATTCGGGCATCAGACGACCCAGATCGGGATGATCAGCCAAAGCCGGGATGCGCCGGAACACTTCCTCCACCAGTCTCGACCCAACACCAGGCACCCGCCGTTCCGCATACCAGGCCTGCACCTCCTCAAGATCGCGCAGTGCGGACTCCGCGAACCAGAGTAAACCTGCACGCAGGGACGTGACCGTGAACACCGCCGAGACGACTGTCCCGTTCTCCGGTCAACAGAATCTTCACGCCTTGGGACAGCAGCATGGCATCGTGCACCGCGCCGGTTCCATCGCACGCTGACTCCATTCAACAACCAGGAGTGCTTCGCAGGCACCCAGCCTTGTCTTGAGATTGTTCGCCACCCACCGGTTTACATCATCGGGATATATGCTCTGCCCGGAACTCCAGCACGCTGTCCCAGTGGGACAGTTGTATGCACCCGCGCAGACGTTTGACTATCTGCTGAATGTTCTGGACAACCCCGGGCCGGCACAATCGGGGGCGTTTTTTAGCGTTTGATGGCGAGCCTTTACCCGGTGAGACGCAGCGTATTCTTTCACTGTCCGAAGCGCCCCAGCGCCCGGTACAGCAACGGCATGACGATGACCACCAGTGGTATCTGTACCAGCAGACCGGAGACGATGGCGACCGCGAGTGGTTGCTGCATGGCCGAGCCCTGGCCCAGCGCCAGCGCCAGTGGCAGCAATGCGAGGATGGCAGCGAGCGTGGTCATGGTGATGGGGCGCAGCCGGTTACTGCCGGCCTGTACCAGCGCCAGGTCTTTTTCGGTATTCCTGCGCCGCAGGTCATGGTACTCGGAGAAATAGAATATCGACACCTCGGTAACGATGCCGACAATCATGGTCATGCCCATCATGGCGGTGATATTAAGCTCGATGCCCGTGATCCACAGACCGGTAAAGACGGCCGCCATGGCCAGTAAGGGTGATGACATGATCGCGAGCGCGGCGGTGAATTCTTCATAGAGAAACAGTAACAACAGGAACACCAGCGCCAGCGCCGCGACGAACACCGCCATCAGGCCACGAAAGGCGATCTGCTGCTGTTGGTACAAACCGCCGAGTTCGTAGTACATGTTGCCGGACAAAAGTCCGGGTTGCGCCAGCGTCTGCTTGACATCCCGAATGGTCGAGCCCAGGTCGCGGCCGCTGATACGGGCGGTGACGGCCACCATGCGCTTGAGATTGTCACGCGCTATCTGTGGTTGCCCGGTTTCCTTTTCCACGCGCGCGATACGCTTGAGCGGCAGGCGATGACCGTCCAGTGCGCGCAGCCAGATCTTATCGATGGCGTCGGTCCTGGCGCGCGCCGTGGGCGGCACCCAGACACGCACGCCAACCAGCTTGATGTCTTCCTGCACCTGGGTGGTCACCAGGCCGTTGAACCAGGCGTCGAGTTGCTGTGTAACCAAGTCGGGGTCGATGCCTTCCAGCGCTGCCTTGTCACGATCGACGATCACATTCACGGCGTCCCCGGCCAGCATGACACCGTTATTGACGTCCACCACACCGGATATCGATCCGATCGCCCCGGCCACTTTTGGCGCCGCTGACATCAGATCCTCCAGCCGGTCGCCGTAGAGCTTGATCTCTATCGGTTGCGGCACGGCAGTCAGGTCGCCAATCAGATCTTCCATCAACATCAGCATCTCCGTGTCCAGGCCCGGCACTTCGTTTTCCAGGCGGCCGCGAATGGCGTCCATCACCTCATCGATAGGCGGCCGGGGCAAGGCTTTCAGGCGGATGAAAAAGTCGCCCTCGTTGGCCTCGGTGAGGCCGCCGCCGAGCTGCACACCGGTACGCCGTGAGTAGGTCTCGACGGCCGGGTTGGCGCGCACGATGGCCTCGACCTGCTGCAGCAAACGGTCGGTTTCGGTCAAGGACGTGCCTGCCGGCGAGCGGTAATCGAGTATGAATCCACCTTCGTCCATTTTCGGCATGAAACCGGACCCGACCTGGTGGTAGGCGACGTAGCCGACCAGCAGCAGTGCGACGATACCGGCCAGGACCAGCAAAGGTTTTTTCATCAGACGCTGCATCAGCCACGTGTATCCCTGTTGCACACGTCGGAACAGTTCGCCCACGTCCTCTTTTTCTGCGTCTTTTCCGGTCAGCAGGTGCTCGGCGAGTAACGGCACCGCCAGCCAGGCCAGCAGGAAGGAAATAAACAGGCTGCTGGCCATGGTCAGCGACAGCGCCTTGAAGAAGGCACCGGTAACACCACTGAGAAACGCCAGCGGCGCGAAGATGATAATCGTCGCGGCCGACGAACCGGCGAGCGGCGGCGTGAATTCGATGGCAGCCTCGCGGATGGTCAGTGCCGCCTCGCCGCTGCGCTGGCGCAGGCGCCGGATGATGTGTTCGATCATCACGATGGCATCGTCCACGATCAGACCGACGGCTGCGGCCATGCCACCCAGCGTCATGATGTTGAAGCTCATGTGCAGCACATCGAGCAGCAGGATGGTGCTTGCCAGCACCGAGGGCACGATCAATATCGCCACCAGGGTGATTTTCACGCTGCGCAGAAACATCAGCAGCACGATTGCGGCCAACATCACGCCGATGGCGATGGCATCGCGCACGCTTTGCGCCGACTCGGTGATCAACTGGCTCTGGTCGTACCAGTTGGCGATCTGCACGTCGCCGGGCAGTTTGTCACGGTAACCGTCCAGGCGTTGCCTGATG
>JASFOC010000287.1:0-4165 GCA_050116715.1 Gammaproteobacteria bacterium | reverse complement strand
GAGCAAGGGACGCCACGTCGAGATGGCGCGCCGCTCGCTGCGCATGGGGGCCCTGTTCGGTGTGTTCTCCGTGATCGGGGTGATTACCCTTGGCGATGCGCTGGGCTTCGTTGCCGGCAGTGCGCAACCCACCAAACTGGCTGCCATGGAAGGCATGTGGGAAACCGAGCCGGCACCGGCACCGCTGAAACTCATCGCTTTTCCCAGCGACAGTGAACAGCGTAATGTGGGTCCGACGCTGGAGATTCCCGGTGTGGCGGGTATCCTGATAACCCATTCCCTGGACAAGGAACTCCCTGGTATCAAGGAGCTGGAAGCGCGTGCCGCGGAACGCATAAGGAACGGTATCCCCGGCATGCTGGCGTTGCAGCGTTATCGCGAGAACCCGGATGATCAGGCAGCGCTGGCCACGGTCATGGAACACGAGGAAGATCTCGGTTATGCCATGCTGCTGATGCGCTATGCACCGGACCTGACGCAGGCGACACCCGCGCAGATCGAACAGGCCGCCAGGGATTCCATTCCCCCGGTATGGCTGACGTTCTGGTCCTTCCGCCTGATGATCGGCCTGGCGTTCCTGATGCTGATCTACCTGATCGCCATGGCAACCTTCTCGCTGAGTAAGCAGTGCGTGGCGCAGAATTTCCTGCTGAAAATCTCCATCTGGATGTTGCCGGCCCCGTTCCTGGCCTGCGAGCTGGGCTGGTTGACCGCGGAGCTCGGGCGCCAGCCCTGGACTGTCTATGAAAAACTGCCGACCTGGATTTCGGCCTCTACGCACAGCGAGGGCTACCTGTACTTTTCGCTGGTCGGTTTCACCCTGATCTACCTGGTATTCATCGTCATCGAGATGTTTCTGATGGTGAAATTCATACGCCAGGGGCCGGGTGAGCACAGCCATGCTCCGGCTGGCGGCGGGGGTGGCATCATCCAGCCGGTTCTGTCACGCCCTGTCATGCATGAGGAGGAATAACTGATGGAAGTCTATATCGTACTGAAGGTCGTATGGTGGCTGCTGCTCGGCATCCTGCTCATGGGGCTGGCAATCATGGTGGGCATGGACATGGGAGTGGGTACCATCCTGCGCCACGTCGGACGTACTGATGGCGAACGTCGCGTGGCGCTGAACATTATCGGTCCCCACTGGGACGGCAACCAGGTGTGGTTCATCCTGGGAGGCGGCGCCATCTTTGCTGCCTGGCCCGTGATCTACGCCACGGCCTTCTCCGGCCTGTACGTGGTCATGCTGTTGCTGTTGTGGACCATGATCATCCGCCCGGTCGGTTTTGAATACCGCAGCAAGCTGCCTTCTGCCGCCTGGCGCAACGCCTGGGACTGGGGCCTGTTTGTCAGCGGCTTCGTGCCCATGCTGGTGTTCGGCGCGGCCATGGGCAATGCCCTGCAGGGCTTTCCCTACCATTTCGAGTGGAACATGGCCTCGGTATACAGCGGCAGTTTCATTTCGCTGTTCAATCCCTTTGCCATTCTCGCGGGGCTGCTCTCGGTTTCCATGTCGATATACATGGGTGCTGCCATGCTCATGAACCGCGCGGAAGGGCCGCTGTTCGAGCGCAGCAGGAAACTGCTGGTGTGGGCAGGGCCGCTGGCACTGCTGCTGTTCAGCATCGGCGGTATCTGGGTTGCCAACATGCAGGGTTACACCTTGAGTGGTGCCACCCCGGATGCTGCTTCCAACCCGCTCGATCCGCGTGTGATAGTGGAGACGGCCAGCGGTGCCTGGCTGAACAACTTCAGGGCCATGCCGGTACTCTGGGTGATACCGCTGGTCACCTACGCCAGCGTGGTACTGGGTACGCTGGCGGGACGTGCTGGCAAGTCGCACTTTGCCTGGTGGATGGGTGCACTGGCCTGGATCGGAATCCTGGGTACGGTCGGTGCTGCCATGTTCCCGTTCATGATGCCCTCCAGTACGCAGGCTGCACACAGTCTCACGGTCTGGAACGCCTCGTCCAGCGAGCATACCCTGGTCTGGATGTCGCTCTGGACAGCAGTTTTTGTGCCTGCCATCCTCGCGTATACCAGCTGGGCGTTCTGGGTCATGCGCGGCAAGGTCAGCACTGAACAGGTCGAAAACGACGAGCACGCCTACTGAGGAAAACCGATATGCGAATCATCCTTTATTTTCTCATCTCGCTATGGCTGATCTTTCTCGGTGTCATCCTCGGGGACTACGGCCCGTGGTACTTTGCCTGGCTGGTCGGTACTGTCATGATCGTGCTGATTTCAGCAGCCGGCGGTGCCCTGATGGATACCCAGCTTGAAGAAGAACAACAACAACAGCAGAAGCAGTGACGAGGGACAATTGCGCCGGGTGCTGTTGCCCTGTGCCGCCATCTGACCTGACGGCAGCAGTGCAGCGGCCGCGGCAGCATGACCGGCAAGGCCGATAAATCCCTTGTCGGGGCGCTGCAGGGCTGGAAAGTCCACGCCGGTTCACGGTTGCGGCTGGCAGTTGCCATTGGCCTCGCCTCGGGATTGCTGCTGATCCTGCAGGCATGGCTGCTCGCCAGTACAGTTGACGCGGTGGTTTTCGACAATGCCGTCCTGCAACAGGTGATGCCCTGGATGTTGGGGTTGCTGCTGCTTTTCCTGCTGCGCGCCTTGCTGGCCTGGGCCTCGGAGCAGGTGGCCTTTCAGGCGGCTGTGCGTGTCAAACTGGAAGTCCGTGAAACCCTCTACCGGCATGTGCAGCAGCTTGGTCCTGCCTGGCTGAGCGGTGAACGCAGTGGCGATGTTGTCAATGCCGTCAGCGACGGCGTTGAAGCACTCGAGGCCTACTACGCCAGGTATCTGCCCGCGATGTCGCTGATGGCACTGGTGCCGCTGGCGATCCTGGTGTTTGTGGTTCCCCATGACTGGCTGGCGGCTGTGATACTGCTGGTTACCGCGCCGCTGATCCCGGTGTTCATGATCCTGATCGGCAAGGGCGCAGAGCAGCGCAACCAGCGGCAATGGCGGCAACTTGCCTGGATGAGTGCGCATTTCCTCGACGTAATCCAGGGGCTCACGACGCTGCGGTTATTCAACGCCAGCCGTCGCGAAGCACAGATGATTGCGCGTATCTCCGATGAATACCGGCAGGGCACCATGTCGGTATTGCGCATTGCCTTCCTGTCCTCCTTCGTGCTGGAATTCTTCTCGACGGTCAGCATCGCGATTGTCGCGGTGCTGGTCGGTTTCCGCCTGTACTGGGGCGAGCTCGATTTCATGCATGGACTGTTCGTGCTGCTGCTGGCCCCGGAGTTTTACCTGCCACTGCGCAACATGGGTACCCAGTACCACGCCCGAATGGAAGCCATCGGTGCAGCTGAACGGGTGGTTGAAATTCTGGATACCCCGGTGACCGGAACGGCTGGCAAGCTGACGGTTGTTCCCGATCTGCTGCAGATCGGTATTCGTTTCGAGGCGGTGGGTTTTCGCTATCCGGATGGCAGGCAGGGCCTGCAGGGTCTGGACCTGCAGGTCAGGCCACGCGAAACGCTGGCGCTGGTGGGTGCGAGCGGGGCTGGCAAAAGCACCCTGATCAACCTGCTGCTGGGATTCCTGCAGCCGCACAGCGGCCAGATCTTGGTGGGCGGCACGCCCTTGCAGGACTTTGCCCGGCAGGCCTGGTGGCAACAGCTTGCGTGGCTGCCGCAAAGGCCACAACTCTTTCCCGGCACGATCGCCGACAATATCCGTCTCGGATCGCCGCTGGCCGGCATGCAGGCCGTGCGTGATGCGGCCGCCCTGGCACAGGCAGATGATTTTATCGAAGCGTTGCCCCAGGGTTGGAATACGGTGGTCGGCGAAGCCGGGCAGGGCTTGTCCGGGGGACAGGTGCAGCGCATTGCCCTGGCGCGTGCCTTCCTCAAAGATGCACCGCTGGTCATCCTGGACGAAGCTACCGCAAATCTGGACATGAACAGTGAAGCGCGGGTCCACAGGGCGATGCGCACCCTGGCTGCCGGCCGCATGCTGATCATGATCGCCCATCGACTGCGCACCGTGCGGGATGCGGATCGCATCGCCGTGCTGGACAACGGTCGCATTGTGCAATCCGGAACACATGCGGAACTGCTGCAGATCTCGCCACTTTACCAACGCATGGTGAGCGCATACGGGGACGCAACATGAGCGACCTGTTGCGGTTGCTGCATCTGTT
>JASFOC010000286.1:0-4177 GCA_050116715.1 Gammaproteobacteria bacterium | reverse complement strand
TTGTTGCAGAAAGCGTTGCACAGCAGCTGGAGCGCCGTATCATGTTCCGCCGCGCCATGAAGCGCGCAGTGAGCAACACCATGCGAATCGGTGCTGAAGGCATCAAGATCAAGGTAGGCGGCCGCCTTAACGGTGCCGAGATCGCCCGCAGTGAATGGTATCGCGAGGGCCGCGTGCCGTTGCATACGCTGCGCGCCGATATCGATTACGGTACTGCCGTGGCCAATACCACCTATGGCGTCATCGGCGTGAAGGTGTGGATATTCAAAGGCGAAGTCATCGGCCGGGTTGAGGATGCCGAGGCGGCAACGCCGCGCAAGGCTGCTTCCTGATAGCGGAGAAGATTCATGTTACAGCCCAAGAGAACCAAATTTCGCAAGCAGCAGAAGGGTCGCAATCGCGGTCTGGCGCAGCGCGGCAGCAACGTCAGTTTCGGCGAGTACGCGCTCAAGGCAACCGATCGCGGCCGCATGACATCACGCCAGATCGAGGCGGCCCGCCGCACCATTACCCGGCACGTAAAGCGTGGCGGCAAGCTGTGGATCCGCGTGTTCCCGGATGTGCCAGTGACAAAGAAGCCGATCGAGGTTCGCCAGGGCAAGGGCAAGGGCAACGTCGAGTACTGGATCGCGCAGATCCAGCCGGGGCGGGTGCTTTACGAAATCGAGGGCGTTACCGAAGAGATTGCACGCGAGGCCTTCAAGCTGGCAGCAGCAAAGCTGCCCTTCAAGACAACCTTTGTAGCACGGACGGTATTGTGATGAACGCCGCGGAAATGAGAAACAAGTCAGTCAGTGAACTCAAGCTCGAGTTGCAGAACCTGCTGCGCGAGAGATTCAACCTGAGCATGCAGCGCGGCACCGGCCAGCTGTCCCGGCCCGACCAGTTCAGGAAGGTGCGCAAGGATATCGCCAGGGTACATACGATATTGAACGAGAAGCAGAAAGCGGGTGAAACAGCATGAGTGAAGCCATGGAAACCACGCGTACCCTGACCGGCAAGGTCATCAGCAACAAGATGGACAAGTCGGCCACCGTACTCATCGAGCGTCGGGAGAAGCACCCCGTGTATGGCAAGTACATCAGACGTTCGACCAAGCTGCATGTCCACGACGCGGACAATGCCTGCCAGGAAGGTGATGTAGTGACGATCGAACAGTGCCGCCCGATTTCCAGGACCAAGTCCTGGCGACTGGTGGAAATTGTCGGGCACATCGACTGAGCGTCGGCCCGGTTGGCGTAACAAGACGAACGGAATGCAAGCATGATACAGATGCAATCAAAGCTCGATGTGGCTGACAACAGCGGCGCCCGCCGCCTGCAGTGCATCAAGGTGCTGGGCGGCTCACACCGCCGCTATGCGCACATCGGCGACATCATCAAGGTCAGCGTGAAGGAAGCGATTCCCCGTGGCAAGGTGAAGAAGGGAGAGGTTTACAATGCCGTGGTGGTGCGTACCCGCAAGGGTGTGCGGCGCGCCGACGGCTCGCTCATTCGCTTCGACGGCAATGCCGCCGTGCTGCTGAACAACCAGCTGCAGCCGATCGGCACGCGTATCTTTGGCCCGGTAACCCGTGAGCTGCGCAGTGAGCGCTTCATGAAGATTATTTCGCTCGCACCGGAAGTTCTGTAGGAAGGCACCATGAATAGAATCAGGAAAGGTGATGATGTTGTCGTGATCGCAGGCAAGGACAAGGGCAAGCGCGGCAGCGTGCTGCGCATCATGCCGGATGGCCGGGTGGTCGTTTCCGACGTGAATATGGTCAAGCGCCATACCAAACCGAACCCGAACCGCGGCGTGCCGGGCGGTATCGTTGAAAAGGAAATGCCGATCGACGCGTCCAACATCATGCTGTACAACCCGCAGACCAGCAAGGGCGACCGCGTAGGCTTCCGTACGCTGCAGGACGGTCGCAAAGTGCGTTTTTTCAAGTCCACCGACGAAGTCGTGGATATCTGAGTGACAGGTTAGAGATATGGCCAGGCTGAAAGACTTTTACCAGGATACCGTGATCGGACAGCTCAAGGAGCAGTTCGGCTACAAGAACCCGATGCAGGTTCCACGGATCACCAAGATCACCCTCAACATGGGTGTGGGCGAGGCCGTGGCCGACCGCAAGGTCATGGAGCACGCGGTCGCTGACATGACCAAGATTGCCGGCCAGAAGCCGATCGTGATCAATGCACGCAAGTCGGTTGCCGGCTTCAAGGTGCGTGAAGGCTGGCCGGTGGGCTGCAAGGTCACCCTGCGCCGGGAGCAGATGTACGAGTTCCTCGATCGCCTGATCAATATCGCCATCCCGCGTATCCGTGATTTCCGTGGCATGAACGCCAGGGCATTTGACGGTCGCGGCAACTACAACATGGGTGTGCGCGAACAGATCATCTTTCCGGAGATCGACTACGACAAGATCGACGCCCTGCGTGGTATGGACATTACTTTCACGACAACCGCAACCACGGACGAGGAAGGTCGCGCCCTGCTGAAGGCGTTCAACTTCCCGTTCCGGAGCTGAGACAGGACATGGCAAAGAAATCCATGATTGCCCGCGAGAACCGGCGAGCACGCGCCGTGAAGAAATACGCGGTAAAGCGCGCCGAGCTGAAGGCGATTATCAACAACCCGGCCGGTTCGGACGAGGAACGCTACCAGGCGCAGCTGAAGCTGCAGGCCCTGCCGCGCGATGCCAGTCCGGTGCGCGGTCGCAACCGTTGCCGCATCACCGGTCGTCCCCACGGCTACTACCGTAAATTCGGACTTTCCCGGAACATGTTGCGCGAGGCGGCTATGCGTGGCGATGTACCCGGGCTGGTCAAGGCAAGCTGGTAACCTATTATGATGACCGATCCCATAGCTGATTTTCTGACCCGTATTCGCAATGGCCAGGCGGCCGGCAAGGCCGCGGTTACCATGCCGGCCTCGCGGCTCAAGTCTGCCATCGCACAGGTACTGCAGGACGAGGGTTACATAACCGGTTTCTCTACCGCCGGGGAAGACGGCAAGCCGCTGCTGACCATCGAGCTGAAATACCACCAGGGCCGTCCCGTGATTGACACGATCCAGCGTGCCAGCCGGCCTGGCCTGCGCCTGTACAAGGGCAAGGGTGAAATACCGAGCATCCAGAACGGCCTGGGTGTCGCCATCATTTCGACTTCCAAGGGTGTGATGAGCGATCGTCAGGCCCGCGCTGCCGGTGAAGGCGGCGAAGTCCTTTGTGTCGTGAGCTAAACGGATAACGTCATGTCCAGAATTGCAAACAAACCAATTCCCGTACCTGCCGCCGTCCAGATCAGCATGGACGGCCAGCAGCTGACCGTGAAGGGTCCAAAGGGTACGCTGGAACACCAGGTACACCGTCTCGTGGAAGTAACCCAGGAGAATGGCGAGCTGAGCTTCAAGGCCCGTGACGGGTCGAAGGCGGCCAATGCGCTGACCGGCACCACGCGCTCGGTCACCAGTAATATGATTGTCGGTGTCAGTGACGGCTTCGAGAAGAAGCTGGAACTGGTTGGTGTCGGTTACCGCGCCCAGGCCAAGGGCCAGACCCTCAACCTGACGCTGGGCTTTTCACACCCGGTCGACTACGCACTGCCGGAGGGCATCACGGCGGATACGCCGAGCCAGACGGAGATCGTGGTCAGGGGGACTGACAAGCAGCAGGTCGGCCAGGTTGCAGCTGAGATTCGCGCCTACCGGCCACCCGAACCCTACAAGGGGAAGGGCGTACGTTATGCGGATGAAGTGGTCGTCCGCAAAGAAGCCAAGAAGAAGTAGGCAGAGACAATGGACAAGAAAGAAACCCGTTTACGTCGCGCCCGTCGCGCCCGCGCCCGCATCAAGGAGCTGGGAGCCACGCGCCTCTGTATTCATCGCACGCCGCGGCATATCTATGCCCAGATCATTGCACCGGAAGGTGACCGGGTGGTGGCGAGTGCATCCACACTTGACGGCGATGTCCGCAAGAACGTTGAAAAAACCGGCGGCGCAGCCGCGGCCACTGTCGTGGGCAGGATGATTGCCGAACGCGCCAGGGCGGCCGGGGTCACACGCGTCGCGTTTGATCGTTCCGGTTTCAAATATCATGGCCGCGTGAAGGCGCTGGCCGATGCCGCACGCGAGAGCGGCCTGGAATTCTGACAAGGGTCCTGTTATGGCAAGAGTAGAAGCACAGGTGCAG
>JASFOC010000285.1:0-4183 GCA_050116715.1 Gammaproteobacteria bacterium | reverse complement strand
GCGTACATGGCGCGCGTTGTCGGCAGGGCACGAATTTCCCGGTACATGCCCGGCTGGGTGGCGGCCGGTTCATCCGCCTCGTTGTGCCCGTGGCGGCGATAGCACACCAGGTCAATAACGACATCCTTGCCAAAGCGCATCCGGTAATCCAGCGCCACCTGGGTAATGAAGTACACCGCCTCGGGGTCATCGCCGTTGACGTGAAAAATCGGCGCGTTGACCATCTTCGCGACATCGGTGCAGTACAGCGTCGTGCGTGCGTCCTTGGCGTGACTGGTGGTGAAACCGATCTGGTTGTTGACGATGATGTGGATGGTCCCCCGCGTGGTATAGCCGCGCAAGCCGGACATATTGAAGGTTTCCATCACCACACCCTGCCCCGCGAACGCGGAATCACCGTGTATAACCACCGGCAGGATGCGGCTGCCGGTATGATCCCGGTGCCGCCGCTGCCGCGCACGCACGGCGCCGTGAACCACGGGTGATACGATTTCCAGGTGCGAGGGATTGAAGGCGAGTGCCAGGTGTACCTGCCCACCGGGGGTGTTGATATTCGATGCGAAACCCTGGTGGTACTTCACATCGCCCGAGGCATAGCGGCGGTCATGTGAATCCTCGAATTCGGAAAACAGCTGCGACGGCAACTTGCCCAGGATGTTGACCAGCACGTTCAGGCGGCCACGGTGTGACATGCCTATCACGATTTCCCGGATGCCGGCGGCACCGCCGCGGTTGATCACTTCTCCCAGCAACGGGATCAGGCTTTCGCCGCCCTCGAGTGAAAAGCGTTTTTGCCCGACATACTTCGAGTGCAGGTAGCGCTCGATGCCCTCCGCCGCCGTGAGCCGCTCCAGCAGCCAGGTCTGCATCTCGCGTGGCAGGTGTGGATGTGACTGCACCGATTCCAGGTGTTGCTGTATCCAGCGCTTTTCCGCGGTCTCGGTGATATGCATGTACTCGGCACCGACAGTGCCGCAATAGGTGCGATTCAGCGCATACAGGATCTCCGCCAGCGTGGCCTCTTCGGGACCGACCAGCGAACCGGTCTGGAAAACGGTATCGAAGTCCTGCTCACCGAGTCCATGGTAGGCGAGTTCGAGTTCCGGCACCGGGTCCGGATCAGTGTGGCGCAGGGGGTCGGTCCGGGCATGCTGGTGCCCGCGGAAGCGATAGGCGTTGATCAGCTGCAGCACGCGGACCTGCTTGCGTTCCTGTGTCAGGCGCGCCCCTGTGAGGCGTGCGAGGCGTTGTCCACGAAGGCGTCCGGTCAGGCGCGAGAACTCGCTGCGCAGTTCGGAATGAAACACATCCGTACTTTCCTGGCCGTCGATCTGCGGCAACCCCGCAAAGTAGGTGCGCCAGCCGGGAGGGACACTGTCCGGATCATGCAGGAAGGATTCGTACTGGGACTCGAGGTACGCGCCGTTGCCACCGTCAAGCAGTGAAGTCTGTTGCAAGGCTTGCATGGTATGCCTGCGCATTACTGGACAACTCCTGACAGGCAGAATACAGGGTGCCGCCGGCACCCTGGCGTACGCACCTGGATAGTAATATGACTATCGTTGATCCCGGAAGTTTTCTTTAGGCAACCCGCATCCATCAACACCAGCCACGCCCCCGCGAATCCGGCCATTGTCGGTAGCATCATAAGTAGCCGGCAGGACAGTGTAAACAGGTGTACCCGGCACTGGGGAAACCGGGCCACCTGCCGATATCACTGGAGATTGGAACCGGCAGCCTGCTGCAATACGGCAACCTCGCCGGTTATGAGTGGCCTTGCGCACACTGAAAACAACCAGCCGAACAGACAAAAACATGGAGTTATTGCCTTGCAAATGATCAGCGCCTGTCATCCCCGGCTGATTGTCAGGGTTCCCGCACTGGCTGGCAGCGTCACCACCGTACAAGATGCCGGCAGGCAGGGTATAACGACATGACAAAGATACCCCTCTCCCTGCGACTCACGGTCGGTCTGGTCGTTGTCATGATCGGCACCCTGCTCGCAAACGAAATGCTCAATCACCATAACGAGCACCTGATAACCCTGATCACGCTGATCACAATACTGGGAGCGGCGGTCTCACTGGTCATCGTTTACCGCCACCATCAGCACATCGATCTCGCTGCGGTCGCGCCAGCCCTGCTCCGCTCCAGTATGAATGCACTCACCGAGGGCGTACTGCTGCTCGACAACCGGGAGCGAATCATCATGGCGAACAGCACCTTCGCGCAGATCGTCGGCTGCGCGCCCGGGGCGCTGAACGGCATTCCCATATCACGACTGGGGTGGAAGTTCTCCAACAGCTATGAAAACGAACTGCCATGGACAAGCACGATCCGGGATGGCAGCCAGCAAACCAACAGACAGATGTGTCTCTCGGGCGCCACCGGGAACGGCAAGATTTACCTCGTAGACAGCGCCCCCGTATGTGACGACAGCGGCAATAACAGCGGTGTCATGGTTACATTCAGCGACATTACCCAGCTGGAAGAAAAAAATGACCAGCTGGAAGGCATGCTTGGCATGCTCAAAAAGTCCCGCGACGAGATTCGGCGTCAAAACGAGGAGTTGCAGGTACTGGCGACACGTGATTCGCTGACGGACTGCCTGAACCGTCGCTCGTTCTTCGAAAAATTCGAGACCATCTTCAAGATCGCCCTGCGTGACGGCCACAAGCTGACCTGCATCATGGCGGATATCGATATCTTCAAGACCATCAACGACCGTTACGGACATGCCCGCGGAGATGATGTCATTCGTAAAGTCGCGGAGTGCCTGCAACTGTCGCTGCGTTCCACGGATAGCATTTGCCGCTACGGCGGCGAAGAGTTCTGCATAGTCCTCCCGGGGATGGATCTCGACGCAGCAGTGAAAACAGCGGAACGTGCCCGCGGCAATATTCAGTTGCTGCGCATCGCAGGTATAACCGGTGCCTCTGCCATCTCGATTACCGCCAGTTTTGGCATCGCATCGCTGGAGCACGGCGCGGAGACGCTGAGCCAGTTAATCGAGCTTGCCGACAAGGCGCTGTACCGCGCAAAAAACACGGGGCGTAACCGGGTAGTCGCCTGGGACGCGGAACACTTTGCGAAGCGTGCACCCCGGCATGGCGGATTCATACCAGGCATCGTATCAATACAGGACAGGCAAAACACACCGGGCCTGCAACAGGCGGAAGCGTGCACGCTCCCGCAGGAAAATTGCCAGGGGACCTGGCAAGTCCAACCCGGCCATGACAGTGTCACCGGCCTGCCTGACAGGAAACTGTTTTCCGCCAGCATTGTCTCTGCACTTCAGGACTGCCGCAGCAACGGACACTACATTTCCGTCATGATGCTTGATCTTGACATGTTCAAGCGCGTCAATAGTGCACTGGGCTACAACGTGGGGGACCAGTTGCTGAGGATCGTGAGCCAGCGCCTCAATGCATCCCTGCGCAACAGCGACTCGATTGCACGCCTGGGTACAGAACACGCCAGCAACAGTGTATTTTCACTCGGTGGCGACGAGTTCGGCATCCTGCTGACCGGGCTGGACTGTACCGAGTTCACCGACCAGATTGCCAACAGGGTCATAGAAGCCGTCACAGAAACGGCTGAAATCGACGGTAACGAGATAAACCTGACATGCAGCGTCGGCATCAGTCTTTACCCCGAAGACGGTGAAGAAGCGGACACCCTGCTGAAGCATGCAGGTACCGCGCTGTACTACGCCAAGCTACATGGCCACAATAGCTACCAGTTCTACGACGAGGAATTGCACCGGGCCACGCTGGAAAACCTGAAGCTCGAGAATGACCTGCGCCACGCGCTGGCCACAGAATCACTGGATATTCACTACCAGCCCAAGATCGACCTTGCCACAGGCAGGGTCACTTCAGTCGAGGCGCTGGTCCGCTGGCGCCACCCGGAAATCGGTATGATTCCACCCAGTGAGTTCATCCCGCTGGCCGAGGGAAATGGCCTGATCGTACCGATCGGCTACTGGGTCTTGATGACTGCATGCCGCCAGCTCAGTGCCTGGCAGGCCGCCGGTCACGAGAAGATTTCCGTGGCTGTCAACCTGTCAGCCTTGCAATTCCGCCAGCACGATCTGCTGGAGCAAATACTGCAAATACTCAGGGAGACCGGTATACACCCGCAGCAACTGGAACTGGAAATCACCGAGAGCACCATCATGGAC
>JASFOC010000284.1:0-4188 GCA_050116715.1 Gammaproteobacteria bacterium | reverse complement strand
GCCGCCATGCAACGCCTGCTGGAAACCGCGCAGCAGATTGCACCCACCGACTGCAATGTCCTTATCACCGGCGAGAGCGGTACCGGCAAGGAACTGCTGGCGCGCTACATTCATCTGCACAGCGGCCGCGCGGATAAACCGTTCATTGCGGTCAACTGCGGCGCATTGCAGGAGGAACTGCTTGCCAACGAGCTGTTCGGCCATGAAAAAGGCGCTTTCACCGGCGCGGCCGAAAAACGCAGCGGACTGATCGAGGCCGCCGATGGTGGCACCCTGTTCCTGGATGAGATCGGTGACATGTCGCTGGCCATGCAGATCAAACTGCTGCGCGTCCTTCAGGAACGCGAAGTCCTGCACCTGGGCAGCACGCAACCGATTCCGGTTGATGTGCGCTTTCTTGCCGCGACCAACCGCGACCTGCGCAGCGAGGTCGACACGGGAGGCTTCCGCCACGACCTGTATTTCCGCCTCGACGTGGTGACACTGCAGTTGCCACCGCTGGCCGAGCGACGCGATGATATCCCCCTGCTTGCCTACTATTTCCTGAAGAAGGTCGCACACCGCATGGGGCGTACCGTGGTAGACATCGAGCCCGAGGCCATGGCCATGCTGCGCGACTACGACTACCCGGGCAACGTCCGCGAACTGGAAAACGTGGTGGAACGCGGTGTCGCCCTGGCGACCGGCCGCAAGCTCACCCCGGCACAACTGCCACCGGCCCTGGTTGACCGGGCGGTCCACGTGGTGCGCGCCACGGGCGAAAATCTGCCGACGCTGGAAGATCGAGAGACAGAATATATTCGCTGGGTGCTGAACCGCACCGGCGGCAACCGCACCAGGGCAGCGGAAATCCTCGGCATTGACCGCGTGTCGCTGTGGCGAAAATTGAAAAATCTCGAGTCCGGAGACTGAACATTCGCGGTGCAGGCAGCAAGCAGTCCACTTGCTGCACACGCATGCCATCGGGTCGGCAAACGGTAGCAACGCCACATCACGGCCTCAGACAGGCCATGCTGCACGTATGTAACACACGCGAAAGCGTTTCCAAACCAATACCCGCAACCACGGACCTGCCCGGCATTGAAAAATATCAATGACCGGTACACCGGCCTGCTTTAGCCTGCCATGCCATCACAACAACCGCTTCAACGGCCGGACAGCAGGCGGACAAGAGGCGGGCGGCAGATAACAGGGCAGTCACACAGCAGACGAGACACGCTGTGTAATTGCTGAATCACACCGGAGGGATGGAGTACACCGGAATGTCTTTACTGGATTTTGCCCGCGGCCCGGGACTGCAGATCTCGCTGGGCATACTTGTATTTGGCTGTCTCTGGCGACTCGTTGGCATCCTCGTGCTCAACTGGCAGCGCCGTGACACCGTACCGGTAGCCTCGCGCGCCGGCGGGGCGCTACGCACACTTTTCAACCGCTTCCTGCCACGTCCCGGGTTTGGCAGTGGCACCCGGACGGGATACATACTGGGTTATATCTCGCACATCGGGCTGGCCATTGTGGTGTTCGGCGGTGTATTCCACATCATGGTCATCAGGGAACTGTCAGGACTTTCCTGGCCGGCACTGCCGCCAGTGATCATCACGGGTGCGGCTGTCGCCGCGCTGGTCGCCTTCATCGCCCTGCTGGTACGGCGGCTCACGGATCCGGTGTTGCGTCTGATAAGCGACTGGGATGACTACTTCAGCTGGTTCGTTGTTGTCCTGCCTTTACTAACCGGCCTGGTAGCTGGCACAGGACTCGGCGCGAGCTACGAATCGCTGCTTGCGCTGCACATACTGAGCGTGGAACTGCTGTTCCTGTGGCTCCCGTTCGGCAAACTCTTCCACGCGTTCAGCTTCGCGCCATCACGCGCCTGGACAGGCGCGAACTACGGACGCCGGGGTGTCAGGGCATGAGTCAGCTGCCAAGCTTCGAGACAGCGCTGGAGGCCATGCAGGAACGGATGCAGCAGTTGCCTGACATGGCACCGCCCGGCGACCTGTCTGCGGAGGAACGGACCAGGCGGGCGACGGCAACCTTCGTGGCGAATATCGATGCACGTACCGCCGGCTATCTGGAATCCTGCATCCACTGCGGGCACTGCGCCCAGGCCTGCCACTTTTACCTCACCACCTCTGATCCGCGCTACACCCCGGTCTACAAGCTCGACCTGTTCCGGCGAACCTACCGCCGCGAAGCGAGCCCGTTACGCTGGCTGCATCGCCTGTTCACGCCCGCGGTGAGCGCGGAGGACCTGGAGAACTGGCAGGAACTGGTATTCGATTCCTGCACAATGTGTGGACGCTGCACCATGGTTTGCCCCATGGGCATCGACATCGCGGGGCTGGTTCACACGGCCCGCGGCGCCCTCTCTGCCGCCGGCCTGACGCCAGCAGCAATCCGCGCCATCGAGGCAGAACAGGTTGGCAAGGATACCGTTTTCGGCGCCTCCCCGGCGAAGCTCAGGGAGATCATCGAAACACTTCAGGAACAGGAAGGTATCGAGATCCCGCTGGACAGGGCGCACGCAGAAATCCTGGTGCTGACGTCGGGGCTCGACATCGTCATGAATCCACGCGGCATCCTCAGCACTGCCAGGATACTCAATCACCTTGGAGTTGACTGGACGCTGCGCAGTGATGGATACGAATCAATCAACTTTGGTGCACAGACCGGCAACGAAGCTGCGCATATCGCTGTTGCCCGTCGCCGAATCGAGACTGCCAAGGCATGCGGGGCAAAAACTGTTCTGCTGTGTGAATGTGGACACACCTACCCTGCCCTGCGCTGGACCGAATCGCTGGATGACGGACCGCTGCCCTTCGAGGTGGTGTATATCTCCGATTTCCTGGGCAGGGAAGTCCGCAGCGGCAGGCTGCAGCTCGCTCGTAGTGAAGGCAGCGCCTGCTTCCATGACCCCTGCAAGACCGGCCGCATGGGAGGCCTGTTCGAGCAACCACGCGCCGTGCTGGAGGCGATGGGCATTGAAATCCGGGAAACTCCCAACCACCAGCTGGCCAACTTCTGCTGCGGTGGAGGAGGTGCGGTGTTCCTGCTGCAAAGCGCCATGCCGCTGCGCAGAGGCGTGTACCGGCTGAAGATCGAGCAGTTCGAAGCCAGCGGCGCTGACAAGGTGGTGACAGCCTGCGGCAGTTGCCGCCTGAACTTTGCCAGTGCGGCGCAGTTACACGACAAGTGGGACAAGCCGATCGAGAGCCTGGTCGAGCTTGCGGCGGACAATCTGCCGAACCATGGTGCCGTTGGCGAGGAAAGCTGGCGCCGCCCGGGTTGACCCCGGGCACACCATCTTGCTTGCCATGCGCCTGCCAAATCCAGCGAACGCGCGTTTCATCCGGTCTCAGTCACGCCGGGCAGCAGGTCGTGGACTCATGCCTGTCAATGTGCATCACGGTACCGTCTGACCGGTCGGTCCACGTGGACCGTGCCACGGGCGAAACCCTGCCGACACTGGAAGAGAGCAAGACTGGATACCGTCGCCGGGTGCTGAACCGCACGTGCGGCAATCATGTCAAAGCGACGCAGTCCTCGGCTCGACCGCATGTTGCTGTAGAGAAAGCTGGAAAGTATCGACGCCGCGGATTGACAAGAACCTATTTCAAAATTGTTGAAGCAACCTCACATTGTCATGCCCGCGAACGCGGGCATCCAGAAACCCGGTAAAATACTGGATTCCGGCCTGCGCCGGAATGACGACAATATTGGCCATTGATCGATTTCCTGATTTTAATGAGACAGTTTCAAGTCATGCCGCAACCAGCGCTCAGTAACCCATCTCTCCCAGCGCCTTGCGCAAGATCACCAGCAGGTCGCCGGCATTGAAATCCCCATCGGGATCCGGCAGGCCGGCCAGCAGCGGCGCCACGTCGGCGCGGTTCATCTGCGGTATTGAAAGCGGCGGCGCCTGTCCGGTCAGCACCTGTTCCGCCATCAGCACATCCACGATGTTGACCATGCCGTCATCGTTGATATCGCCGTTGTGCGGATAGCTGGCGGTGCGCAGCGGGTCGGTGCCGAGCGCAACTTCTTCACCGTCGCTGACGCCATCCCCATCGCTGTGCGGGCTGTTCGGGTTGGTGTCGAAGAGCGGATTGTAATCGTTCGGGTTGCCGTCCCTGTTGACCTCGTCGAAGTCACTCAGGCCATCACCATCGGAATCGACCACGAGCGGGT
>JASFOC010000283.1:0-4197 GCA_050116715.1 Gammaproteobacteria bacterium | reverse complement strand
TCGTGCCGATCTCCTGCTGGCGATAGGAATAGTCGGACGGAAACACGCCATTCCTGATCCTGGCTTCAATGCCGGCTTCACCGGCGGCAATACCTGATGTGCTGGTGCCCAGTATCACACCGATCCGCGCCGGGCCGTAACAATCAATCAGGGTTGTCAGTACCGGTTCGATCTGCAGCGCGGTAGCGGCCAGGAGCCGATTGTTTCGGCAATCGTATTCGGCGAATTTGGACGGCAAACGGGGCAGGGTTGCTGTCACCCGCCCGACAGTCGCCAGACCGGACGGCAGCCAGCCGGTTTCCGTGCGCATGCCGCCCGTGTCTCCCGCCATCAGTCGGAGAAAGGTCTCCCCGGTGCCTTCACCGAGAGTTGAGACCAGTCCGATTGTCTGGATGTAACAGCGGAATGCGCTCATGGTGCGGTATCCACACCGCAGCACGCTTCATCTGTCAGCGTGTGGATGTTCATCAGGAGTTTGGCAGGATGCAACGTGATGCTCAGGGTATCATAGGGTGCGGCCTGTCCGGTCCTGTGAATCGTGAGCAGCGACACCCCCTGTGAGACCAGTTGTCCGTCCGCGCCGTCATCATTCCAGATCACATCTTCGGCAAGACCTGCGCGGACCGCATCCTGTGGCCACAGGCCGAATTGCAGCACAGCCACCAGCACGGCGGGCTTGATACGTGCCCCTGTACCGGGAGGTCCGCTTGCAACGATATGCTTGCCGTCCCAGGTAACTGTCAGCACTGTCTGTCCCAGCGGCGTGAGGCCGACAAGTGCCAGCCGCCGGGGATTATTCTCGATGAATGCCAGCAAGGTTTCCTGCTGTTCTCCCTCACCTGTGACCACCTGCTGAAGTACCGAGAAAGACGGGCCGGAAGCGGGAGACTGCAGGCAGTAGTTGACGCCGCCCGGCAGGGTCGGGCATCTGTCGCTACCGCACGCAGTGAGCAGGGAAACGAGGATCAGTGCATGAGCGCACACTGCCAGACTGTGTTTTCTCATGTGTCGGATTTCTGTTCAAGGGCCAGCGGCGCGAACACAACGGCGATTGCGATGCCGGTAAACAGGGCCAGTCCGAACTGGCGCAGTGCTGGCATGCTGCTGAGCGCCAGCAGGCCGAATGACAGCAGTGTGGTGGCAGCCGAAAGCAGTACTCCGGCTGTAGCGGATGACGCGCGACCTCGGCCCTCGTACAAAAAGATAGCATAGTTGATGCCGATGCCCAGGGTCAGCCCCCAGCCCATGATGGCGAACAGCGTCACGGATTCCCCGACGTAACCGAATATCCCGACCGAGATTCCTTCTGCGAGGACGACCGGCAACATGACATTCGCCGCGGCGCGGAGCGGATAGTGCCAGGCCAGAACCAGGAAGATCACTCCACCCAGGGCCAGTAACACGGGCCCGCCCCACTTCCGGTAGCTTCCGAGTAATTCGGAGACGCTGTTGACCTTGTCCACCATGCTTACCCCGGGTAGGTTGAGTGTTGCAGCTGCAACACGCTGTGGATGGCGCTCCCCTGACAGGGTGACCACGCTGGCCGGTCGATCCTTCCCGGCGGGCTGCCACAGGTGGCGATAGGGTATGGATAGAGGAGAACGTAGCCAGTCATCCACGGTCAGCACCGTATTCTCCCGGAAACTGTCTTGCAAGCCGGTCACAACATCCGGCCGAAAACCGACGGCTTCCAGCGCCGTGCCCAGTGCCCCAGGCGTTGTGAACAGGGTACGGGCGAGTAATTTGTTATCTTCTGCCTGTTGCGATCCCGGCGGCACGAAATCGGAGACAGCCTGATAGCCCTTCAGCGCACCCTCGTGTTTGAGGGCACGCAAGCGCAGCACCAGGGCATGTTCCCGTTCGAGCACTTCCTCCGGGCTTGCCCCGCGAATCAGGAAGAACCGACTGTCGCTTTCAAATCCGGTCAACCGACGTATAGCAGCTTCCTCCACGCCGAGTTCCGGCAGTCGCGCAACCATCAGACGGATATTGTCGTCGGATTTCAGCTGATACCAGCCGGGCACACTGATCAGCAGCGCCAGTCCCGCAGCCCAGTATGCGCGATGACCGCGCAATAGATAGCGCCATTTTTCCAGTAGATCTGTCGCCCAGCGTGTGGCCGCCACCGGATCGCGCGGATTGGCGCGTATAAGCAGCGCCGGCAGTAGCCATAGAACAGACAGGTAGGCGGCGGTCAGGCCGATCAGCGCAAAAAGCGCAATCTGCGCAATGCCCGGGAATGGCAGCACACCCAGCAGCGCATAGGACAGCAGACTGGTGGTAACCGCCAGTGTGAGTGCAGGTCGTATGCGGGCGAGTCCGGCCTCGGCATTCCAGTGCGAGCCGGCATCGAGGTTGGTGGCAAAATACTGAATCGAATAGTCGATGGCTTCACCGATCAGGCTGGCGCCGAAAACCAGAGTAATGAGGTGCAGCTGTCCCTGGCCGAGCAAGATGACGCTCATGGCGACGGCTACACCGATACCGACCGATAGCATGCCAAGCAGGAGTGCAAGGAATGAACGAAAAATCAGATGGAAAAGTATGGCAATACCCAGCAATGACCCCAGAGCTATGCGATGTACGTCGTGCTCGGCATCTGCGCGGGCTGCCGCGGCATAAAATACGGTGCCGGTATGCAGGATCTGCGCATCGGGGTAGGCGTCGAGAAGTGTTTTCCGGGCTGTCTCGAAGGCCGTTACGGTACGCGTCTGGGTGCTATTGTCGAAAGACGCGCCATCCAGCTGTGCCAGTATCAGCACATAGGTACGGTTTTCCTCTCGCGCAATCAGCAATCCGTCTGACAGGGCCAGGGTCCCCATGCCAGTCGGTAGACGTGCCAGCCAATGGGCAAGGAAACCGAAGGGGTCTTCGACCAGGGGTGTGACAACACCAGTACTCATGGGCGAGATGAGGCGGCTCAGAACGGCCCGACTCGCATCGAACTGGCCTGAATCCAGTATCGCCCTGTCATCATCAGTGAGCAAACCGAATCGATGCGGACCATAAAGAGCAAGGGGCATGGCCGGGTCCAGCGGCGGCAGCTCCACGATGACGCGACTGAAAGCTGAACTTGTTTCCAGCAATTCTGCAAAACGGGTTGCCACCTTGCCGGCCATGGCGTTCTCCGGATATGAAACCAGGAAAACAACCCGGTCGCCGATGGTGTTGTTCAGCGTGACTACGGCCTCTTCAGCAACGGGGTCACGCTCGGTGGCCGGTAGCAGGGCGAGCAGATTGGTCTGCAGCGGGAGCCCCTGCGCCACAAAAAAGATACATACCGCCACTGCTGCAAGGGCCACGGCTGACCACAGACGTGCGCGCTGCCGCAAGTCAGGTATCATGGCGCGCCAAGCAGCGCCTGTTCGTCCGCACTCAGGCTGTCGGCAGTTGTTACATTCAGCAAACGAATGAGTGTGGTGTCGCTATTGGGTTCCTCGACCCGGATAGTCTCGATATTCCTGCCACCCGTGAGCTGTAGCGTTTTGATGAATTTGCCGAGTTCAACCGAGCGGGGCGTCAGGTCAATGCGCCAGTGTTGCAGGTCACCCGATGTCTGGAGGTTGAAATAACGATCCAGGATGTCCAGGTCAGCCGCCAGCAGGCCATGAAACACCCGGCCAACTTCTGCCTGAATCCGGTTATCGCTGTCGCTATGTACACGGCGATTACCTGTGGCATCGGTTTCGATGATGCCGGTCTCACTGAAAGCGATGCTCATTTGCAGTGGGGTTTCTATTTGCCAGATCAGACCGTCGCGTCGCGAGACTATGACATGCCCACGGCTGATGATCGCGCGGGATAACACGGCAATCTTTTTTTCCTGCACAAAATCGCCGCGTACCACCGCCGGATCAGATAATTGTGCGACAATTAGAGACAGCAGGTCGGATGCATGCGTTGTCGCTGTGGTAATTGAGCAAAGAAGCACCAATGCCAGGGTAACAGGAAATTTTATCATCGCGCGGATTTCTGCTGATTCACAATTGCTCGACATTTTTCCGCAGAATCTCGGGTGTAACGAATTGCAGCTCATTACTTGCGGCTTCCACCGCCACCTGAATGGAATGCCCCTTGGTCAAGGCCTCGCGGGTAAGGGTATCTTCGATGAGGTAGGCGACTTTCAGACGATTCTCATACTCCACGAGGGTGGCATGCACCTTGATGCTATGGCCGTAGTATGCGGGGCGCACATAT
>JASFOC010000282.1:0-4199 GCA_050116715.1 Gammaproteobacteria bacterium | reverse complement strand
CAATACCGCAGGCACTATCCATCCTGTGAGCCAGGCCAGCTTGCGTAGTCGAGGTAGTTCCCCAAGACGGTTAATCCAGACGTGCAGCCTGCGCCGGAATCGCTGTTCCAGCCATTCCGGATCCCGGCTCCTGAAAATCATCGCCAGCTTCTCGCTCGAAATAAATGCCAGATCCGGAAGCCTGGCCAACGACATACGCAACAACCCTCCAAGTTCATCCAAAGCGTGTTGTCTCTTTTCATCACTGCCGAGAAAATTGAAGCGATGGGTTTCAAACAGGGTCGGGCGCCCCAGCCGGGTCTTTGATAACACGGCATCAAGCGCCTGATGTGCCGTGTGCCCGAGTACTGGCTCAAAATAGGTGTCACGCACCAGGTAAACAAGACCATTATCACACGACTGGCCGTTATAAATCGCGCCTCCGCGGGCTGCTGGCCTGCCCGCCTCGTCACGGGTCTCGTAGCGACAGCCGGGTGTGACAATCACACTGATGCCTGCCTTTGCCCAGGCACTTTCTACATCCTTGCTCCATACAAAGGTTGGCGGTACTACGACACTCGGGAGTATTCCAAAGACATTTTCAAATGCACGCACTTCATCCTGTGCCGCCTGATTTACGGCCGCGATACTCAACCGTCGTGCAGGCAACACTGAGGCATCCACCCAACGGGACTGCAACGGTGCGGGCAACTCCTCTGTTTGAAATTCCGGGGAATGTGCCAGCCAGTCATTTATTGCACCATCCTGTCCGCTTGCCGCCATAAGTGCCGCTGGCCAGAAATGCTCCATGCCATGCAATTGAACAGAAAACACACGTTCTTCAACACCTTTTCCTATTGCACCCAGTAACTGAGTGTGCGTTTGCACGGAGATCACCTGCCGATGATATCTGCCACTGGAGAGGGTTTTCTCTCCATCAGCCGTCGCCAGAATCATGCCAAGCGTCATAACCGGCCTGCGACCGTCGCAATCGGTAAAGCCAAGGAGGATATCCGCGATCTCTCTTAATGCACTGGCCTGCCCGACTGGCCCTGCCCCCCAATCATCACTTTCAATAATCAGGATGGGACGGGACAACACAGGCTCCCGCCACGCAGAAATCATTTCCCGCCAACCATACAGAAACAGCAACACGCCAGTTGCAATGAACCACAGCATCAGCGCCGTCAGCAGCATGAGGGATATAATAACCGCCTAACCACTCATGGAATGTTGCTGCCCCGGTAGTTAGGCAGGGTATTACTACGGCGCATCGAGCCATCCCCGCTGACGCAACACCTCCACCAGGTATTCAGCCATCTTCACGTGCACCAGCGGACTGGGGTGGGAATCTATCCGGCTAACATGTGCTTTTCCTTCCGGCACGTTCTTCCATGCGGGCTGCAAATGAATGCTGTCGATCCCCTCCTGCTGCAGTTCGTCTATGAATGCAGGGTCGAAACCACCATCAAGAGAGCTGTACAGGCCCACAAGAAACGGAATCCCTGCAGCCTTGCACTGCCGGGCAATATCCAGCAGGGCGTTTTTCGAACGCAGCCAGTCCGGATGGTCAACCATACTGCGGTTTTCTCCTCTTGAAGTCGGGTCATTACCGCTTTCGGCTGCCGTCCGTGCCAGATCCATTTCGTGCATACGGACAAAGAGGTGGGTCAACTGATGCAGATACGAGAGTTGCAGCAGGCGGTTAATCGCTTCCGGCAATGACGGTGGCCAGGCCGGGTAACGACGCCAGGTCGTCTCATTTGGATCGATAACCGGCTCTACGTCATTACTGACATAAATCAGCAACACGAAGTCCGGTGAAAAACGCATACCATCCCTCCGCAGATATGATGCCTCCTGCTCCGTGTTATATCCATTGACACCTGCATTTATGACTTGCCACTGAACTCCGGTCTGTTCACGCAACAACGCCTCCATCTGGTCACTGAAGGTTTCCCCCTGGGAAACCCCCCAACCGAAAGTAACCGAGTCTCCAAGCATCAGGATGCGTTTTTCCTTGTCTGGCTTTTGGTATGGAATTTCTTCATCGCGAAGGCCCTGTGAATTGATAATTACCCGGTTGTCACCGAGCATGTAATTCACTGATCTGGGGTGCCTGTATCCCAACAGGGGGTCATCTACCATGCCCTGCATGTGATATGGAAGGAGATGAAAAAACTCTACCCCGAAAGGGTTGAAGATCCGCAAACCCCACTCAACCAGCAGCAGTACCATCACTGTAGAGATCAGAAAGACATACAGGTTGGAAGCCCACCGTTCGAGCCTCGGCCCGCCCTTGACCATAATCCAGCCCAGGCAGGCTGTCATGGCAAACAAGCCCAGCAGCAGCAGGCTATAATGTATGCTGTACCGATCAAGGATCTGAGGCTGATCGCTTCTATGCATCAGCCCGAAGAAAAGGATCATCAGTGTCAACACAAAAAACAGGGCGCTAACAATGCAGAATACTCGCCCTGATTTTTTTGTAGTCTCACGCGTTATACAGGGCACCTGTCATTCCTCTTTTGTCATGGAACTGAACTGTCCAATTGTTGTGATGTTGCCGGATCATTCATCTCATCCTGCCTGATAGCCTGGCTGCCTGTGATTACTCATGACGAAGAAAGCGCATTGAGATACACGTAATTTACCTGATATCCAGTATATTGATACTGACAGCAATCAATCCCTGTATCCCATTGCGAGCGCTGTTTGCTGCACCTTTGGCAGGATGCGCGTTATTTTTTCACGGTTACGACTCTCTTTCCACTTGTCCACACGTATTTCCGAGAACGCATTGTAGGGCATGCTGAGTACTTCCTCTGTATGCCGCCTGATTTGAGCGTCGAATGCCAGACCACACTGCCGGTATATTTCACGAAAACCGGCAACCGGATCACGTACAAGTTCCTCATAAAATACTTCTGTCCACTGCGCCTCCGGAACCAGAGATCTGGCATTAAGTATTGCGGTGTTGATGGCGTTATACTGAAAGGCGCAAACCTCCTCAATACTCGCATTGACAAGGTCGCGCCAGCCGTCTGCAATAAAGAAACACCACCGGCTATAGCGCCCGTCATCAATGGCGATCACCTCGGGCAAATTTCCGGACCAGGTCGCGAACTCGTCCGGCCTGCCCCAACCTTCGATCAATGAATTGATGTTGTCGCCGGGACTGCGCTTCACATAGACGAAACGGGCATCCGGAAACAGTGTGTAAAGATAAGGTACGCACAGGCCATTCTGGTTGTTTTTGTCCACAAAACGGGTATTTCCTGTCAAGGCATAAAAATAGCGGGTGACAGAATCACGGTCGTGCTGACTTGCATCATTTTCAGCAAGCGCGTGGGATCTCCAGTTTTTTTCCTGTAATGGGTGCAATTCTGACCAGAAGTCATGCGTCTCCCGCTGCAGGGTACCGAGTTCACGTGACTCGGACAGCGTCTTGTATACCAGTGTGGTACCCGCTCGCGAGCAACCAACGATAAAGACCGGCCTTGTTGCCTTGACCGGATGAAGGTCCCACCATTTGCCTCGAAGCGCAACGACTGTCTGCAAGCCATGATAGCGCAGCGTTTTATCGACTTTTCCCCAGAATCCGCTCATAGATTATATAGTGTTCAAATCAATTCTTGATAATATACGTAAATATTATCGGCACCAAACAATAAGGACAGCAAATGGGGAATTTCTGTGGTTGGAGTGGCGCGGGTCTTGGACCGGAGAACTCGCAGCAAGCTCTCAGGGCCATGCTGACTGCGTGCGGTGAAACTGCACACAATGATTCTGACAGCAGCTACAGTGATTTTTGCGCACTGGGTGTAAGCGAGGGTCTCTATACAACAAGTTGTCTTTACCAGGACGGTATCAGAGTTGCGCTTGTCGGCGCACCAACATGGGACGACAGGCAACTATCCGTAACCGCAGAGAAGCAGGGCAACGCTGTCGCCCTGATCAAAGCCTACCGACGCTTTGGAAAGGATCTGCTCTCCAGACTACATGGCCCTTTTGCGCTGGCAGTACTGGAAGGAGACCAGGCGCTCGTCGCCATTGACCGCATTGGTATTCACAGCCTGAGCTATGCCCTGCAGGAAGGGATATTTGTGTTTTCAACCTCGACCGGAGGCGTCGTCGGGCACCCGCAAATCCGCCGGCTTCTGGATCCACAAGCCATTTTCAATTATATCTACTTTTATGACATACCAAGCCCCGGGACT
>JASFOC010000281.1:0-4212 GCA_050116715.1 Gammaproteobacteria bacterium | reverse complement strand
GAGATACCTGACGGTATCATCTCCAGCGGATGCCCGTTCTCCTTGACTGTGCTTGCCGAAATGCGCTGTACGGCAAGCATACCGGCCGGGTCAAGCACCGCTGTTGCCGACAGTGGTTCGACCCGTACACCAGGCGCGACTTCAAAGCCGCCAGAACCGCCATCGAGATCGAATGCTGCAAACCCACCGCGCCTGAAAGTATCGTCGGTAATCGTCAGTGTGTTGCCGCCGGATACCGGGTCAGTCTCATTGTCGAACTGCAGGCTGCCGTCGAGAGCGAAATCCGGACTCGCACCAGCCGGCGAAGTGATAACCCGCATGCCGCTGGCAGCGAGTAACAGACTGCCGCCGCCGTCAGTCCCGAATGCACGCAATTCCCCCTGTATATCAAGCCGTGGCACCTTGCCCACGCCACCGGCGGATGTTGTCCCGAGTGCGATTGTGCCACCTACACCTCCAGTAAAATCGCCGTCTTCTGCAAGCCAGGCCCCGCCGCTGGCATCCAGCAGGCTACCGGCATTGACCGACAGGTCACTGGTGGAGAGCAGGCTGATGTTGCCGCCGGCGGTGATGACCGGATCCTGTGGCATGACAGGATTCACGCTGGCACTGTCATTCGTCCAGGTACCGCCAACATCCAGCACACCGTCGAGCCGGAGCAGGGCCGTCGATGAGTCCGGCAGAATGGCCGTAAGATCTCCCAGACTGCCGAGTCCGGGGCTTGATTCCGAGTCGCCGCTGGAACGGGCTTCCAGCGCGATAGTGCCGCCGGGCACGGTGATGTCCGACTCGACAAGCACCTGTGTACCCAGCAGTTCCAGTGTGCCGTACGCCGGCATGTCGAGATCGTGATTGACAATGATACGACCCGCATTGTCGATATCGACACGGGCAATACCACTTTCGTTGATGACCTCCGGCAAAAGGACAAAGGCAGCATCCGCGCCATCGGGATGACCGTTCTCCGGGGCAGCTATGTCAGCGGCATCGCCGATGACGAAGTCCTGCAGGTTCTTGTTGAGCTTGTGGATGAACAGTCTGCCGCCCAGGGGAATTTCATCAAACGCACGATTGACCGCAAGCAATTCCGGCCACGTCCCGAAGTCCACGGGTGCGTTGCGCTGATAGACCCCGGCGAAAGCAGCGGCGATCAGGTTGCTGTCGAAACGCAGGTCCGGTGCAACCAGTTCCAGCAGGCCTGCATCACGACCCTCGATATAGCCAGGTTCGAAGAAACCGAATGGCGATGTGTAGACATCATTCACCCCCCATTTCTCATGCGGGATCTCCAGACTGCCGAACACACCGGTATAGAGAAGGTCGGGATCCGCCTCACTGATGTCCACGACCCTGCCGTCGGCGGTTACCAGCTTACTGGAAATGACGTCTGCACCGGTATAGTTTACGCGGCCGCCGCTGATATCCAGTACCGAGCCCTGCTCAAGCGTGATGTTGCCCTTGGACCTGAGCTTAATGCTGCCACCGGCAGAGAGGCGTTCGCCTGCATCGCGTTCGATCGAGGCCTTCGCACCCGCCAGGTTCAGGAGTGGTGATCCCTCACGGATATCAACCGTCAGCGTCTGGTTACGCAAGACACCATCGCGCTGCAGGGGTGCATCAGCCAGCTCGTTGCCGCGCGCCTCCACCTCGACGAAATTTCGTGCAACCGAGACCACGGACTGGTCATAACCCGAGACATCGATGACGGCATCGGCCTCCACCACGATCTCTTCGGTGGCCCCTGCGGGGCTGAGGGGGATGTCGAACTCGACATTCACCGGCTTGGCATTCGCTTCGATGATGACCTCGCCACCCGGCGTTACGACCCGGGATCCACCTTTCAGGGTGACCTTTTCTCCCTCCAGGAGGATACGCGAGGGGGCCTGCTGCTGTGCATCCGGCGCGGTCTCGGCGGTTATCTCCGGCAGTACCTCGGTGACGCTGTTTGCGCCAAGTTCCAGGTCCCCGCCGCGGGTCGCCACGGGCCGGTAACCGGTGGTAACCGTTCCGGATGTGGTCAGCCCGCCGTTCATGTCCTGTGCGACCAGCTTGATCGAGCCGTTCAGTGAAATACTGGTGGTTGCACGCGCCAGCCCGTCCTGGTTGACAGC
The DNA here is from genome assembly GCA_050116715.1 of Gammaproteobacteria bacterium. Lineage (GTDB taxonomy): Bacteria > Pseudomonadota > Gammaproteobacteria > UBA9214 > UBA9214 > UBA9214. Next base: position 2,101 of record JASFOC010000281.1, on the reverse strand, counting down.
CAGCCCCAGTAGCGAGATATTACCGCGCTCGGCGATGAGTTCTCCCAGGTTGGTAACATCACCACCGGTGCTGACCCCGATCACCAGACCCCGGATATCTTCATCCTTGCCGGCCGGTGCAATATAGACCTGGTCCTCGGCAGCGGCCAGGATGACCTGGCCCTCGGGCGATTCGATCGTACCGGCGTTACTGATACTGGGTGCAAGAATCATGACCCGGCCGTTTTTGTCCGAGCTTATCCGCGCGCCCTCCTCGATGACAATTGCCCCCATCGGGGCACCGAAACTGGCGAAGGCGGCGGGATTGCCCGGCTCGTTGATCGCGTTTTCGATACCGATACGCTCGTATATATCGTCATCGATGTTCAGCGTGGAAGCGATAAAGCTGCGGGTGTCAACGACGGTGTTCGGCCCGAACAGCACGCCATTCTGGTTTATCAGGTAGACACGGCCGTTGGCCGTAATGTGACCATCGATCATACTGGGCAGGTTGGCATCGCCCATTACCCGGTTGAGTGCAATCGAGGAACTTCGCGGCTGCACGAAATTGACCTCGTTGTCCTTCGAGATATTGAAACTTTCCCAGTGCAGCGTTGCACGATCGGCAAACTGGTCGATCTGCATCGTCATGCCGCCGCGGTTGTTGACAAAAGGCTGCCCAGGGAGATTCGCGCCCTGAAAGCGCACGACGGCACCGGCATTGTCGCGCAACACCACTGGCAATTCAGCCAGTGACGAATCCATGGTTAATCCGGCCGCGACAATCAGGCCGCCTGACAGGAGGGCCCGTAAACAACCGACCAGCGGCTTACGGGTTTTTGAATATTGCCGGCTCGCTGTTTGAACGGACATCTTGGCTGGAAGTCTGAACATACTGGAAGTTTCTGGTTGTAGTGAACATGAACGGGAACCGCGCTGGCATGGAATTATAGCGAGGCAATATGACAACCCTGTGAAGCCGTCTTGCGCCGGTTACCAGAAAAAACGGGCGCCTCCTCGAAAGAGGGGGCGCCCGCCAGTCCCGTTGCGGGAAGTATTGCCGCTGGCCCGGAGGCCCGGGCAGTTAACGGACCAGGCCGAGGTCCTGGCAGCTGTCAGGCGATCCGCCAAGGTTCTGGCGTGCCCATGGGGTTGCCGGGGTCGTGCCGTCGTAGGCAAACGAGGCACCCGCGACCGGGCTCACAAAGCCGCCCTGCCAATCATCGCCACCGGGGCTGCCATCCGGATCGACCACGAGTGTTGCGTTGACCTGGGCCAGCGCAGCAGGAGCCGTTGCATTCCAGATATTGAAAAACGCTTTGGCAACCGCTTTTTTGCCTGTCGTTACCGTGGAGCGGATTCCGCCGGTTTTCAGGTCCGGGTCACCGGAACCATCCACGCGGTTCTGGTAGGACAGGTAGTAGACATCCTTGTAGTCACCGGCGATGGCATTCTCAAGTGTCGGTGCAACACCGTCCACCTTGACGAAACGGTACGGTGCCCCCAGGCTGTTGTTCTTCTCCAGTGACTGGTAGCCCATGGCGAAGGCAGTGAAGGGATTGCCACCATTGTTGTAGGTAAGACCCAGCGGATGGTCGATAACGGCACCACCAAACCTGACCTTGACAACCGTGTTGACGCCGGTACCGGTCAGGCCGTTACCGGGAACAACCGATGAATCACCCACACCCGGATAGGCGGTCGGCGGCAGCGTCGACAGGGAACCGTTGATCGGATCATCGAAGTCACCGTCGAATCCGGCGCCAGAACCCAGTGCGATCAGGCACTTGTCCATGTCCGAGGAACCGCTGTTGGCATACACACCGACGTAACCGGCCGGAGCGTAGGACAGTCCATCGTTGACCTCTGCCATGGCGAGGTTGGATGTTGCGCGGCAGTTGGTGCCAATGAAGTTGATGGAGAACTGTGCATGGGTACCGGAACCGTTGGTGCGCTTGCAGAGGTGCACGTTGTTGCCCTGGTTAACCCCGGAGGTATCCATGGCGAGGCCATAAGGAGACACCTGTGACCAGTCGGAAACCTGACCGGAAAACACGGAGCGAATCACTGAACTCGGCAGGCTAGGCATGCAGGCAAGGCTGTCACGCTCGGCACGGCTCGG
>JASFOC010000280.1:0-4221 GCA_050116715.1 Gammaproteobacteria bacterium | reverse complement strand
GTGGCCTGTAAAGGATGGTTCTGTGATTGCACCGGAAACTGCCATTCAGTCACGAAAGCGCCGCTGCAGGTCCTGGTAGGCGTCGATGCGCCGGTCGCGCAGGAACGGCCACATCTGCCGCAGTTGTTCACTGCGATCGAGGTCCAGCGACGCCAGCACCACCTCGGCATTATCGCTGCTGGCACGTACCAGCATCTCGCCCTGGGGGCCGATGACGGCACTGCTGCCCCAGAACTGTATCCCCCCGGTCTGCCCTGACGGATCCGGTTCGTGCCCGGTACGATTGCAGGCCAGCACCGGCAGGCAATTGGCGACCGCGTGACCGCGTTGCACCGTCAGCCAGGCATCCTGCTGACGCGCCTGTTCCCTGCTGTCGTCACGGTTGTCCCAGCCGATCGCGGTGGGATAAAGCAGCAGCTCGGCGCCTGCCAGTGCCATCAGGCGTGCGGCCTCCGGATACCACTGGTCCCAGCAGACCAGTACACCGAGCCTGCCGACGGCTGTATCGATGGGTGTGAAGCCGAGGTCGCCGGGAGTGAAATAGAATTTTTCGTAGAAACCCGGGTCATCCGGAATGTGCATCTTGCGGTAGCGCCCGGCAAGGGTGCCGTCTGCATCGAGTACCACGGCGGTATTGTGATACAGCCCGCTGGCACGCCTCTCGAACACCGAGGCCACGATAACGACACCTAGATCCGCAGCCACGTCACCCAGCACCCCGGTCAGCGGACCCGGCACGGGTTCCGCAAGACTGAAATTCACGCTGTCCTCTGTCTGGCAGAAATACAGACTGCTGTGCAATTCCTGCAGCAACACCAGATTTGCGCCCTGACCGGCCGCATCTTCAATGCCGGCAATACTCGCTTCAAGATTGGCGCCGGTATCGGCAGAGCACGTCTGCTGCACCAGTCCAACCTTCAGATTTCTGCCACTCACCCTGCAACCTCGTCTTGTTTCAGCACCCCCACGGGAAGTTGCATTGTAGCGCAATGCAGGCTGCCATTTTGCTGTATCAACGGCAGGCAGTTGAGCGGCTCCACCCGGCGTCCGGGAAAGCAGCCGGCCAGTGCTGCAACGGCGACCGCATCGGCAGGATCTGCGTAAACGGGTACCAGCACAGCCCCGTTGATGATCAGAAAGTTGGCGTAGCTGGCCGGAAGGCGCCGGCCGGTTTTATCCAGGACGGTGCGTGGCAGTGGCAGCGGGACCAGCTCGTAGGGCTGGCCTTCACGGTTACGAAAGGCTCGCAGCTCCTGCTCCATGGCAGCGAGCGGAGCGAAGTGTTCATCCTGCGGGTCATTGCAGCTGCTGTAGGCAATGGTTCCCGGACTGCAGAACCGTGCCAGCATGTCGACATGCGCGTCGGTATCATCGCCGGCCAGTTCTCCATTCGCCAGCCACAGGATGCGCTCTATGCCGAGCAGTTCACGCAAGCGTGTCTCCAGTCGGGCACGATCAAAACCGGGGTTCCTGCCTGACTCGAGCAGGCAGCGGGTTGTCGTCAGCAGGGTACCGTCGCCATCACAGTCGATGCTGCCTCCTTCGAGCACCAGTTGCTGCTGCAGGAGTTCATTGCTGCCGAAAAAGCCCGCCTCATGCAAATTGCGGTTTACCTGGTTGTCAAGGGCTGCCGGATATTTCCCGCCCCAGCCATCGAAGGTGAAATCATGCAATACCAGACGGCCATCACGGGAGGCTGTAATGGGGCCATAATCACGCACCCAGGTATCATTGGTGCCGGTGATGGCAAAGTGGATAGCCTGCAGCGCGATATTGGCGCGTTCCAGCAGACGGCTGACATGCTGCCGGTGCCGGGCATCGCAACAAATAATCAGCAGGCGCTCGTAGCGGGTAATGGTGCCGGCGATCTCGATATACAGGTTTTCCGTTTCGGCGAGGCGGGAATGCCAGTCGGTGCCGGGATGCGGCCAGGTAAGGATGACACCGGATTGAGGCGCGAACTCGGGTAGCATCACGGGGAGGCCATGAGCGGCCACCCCGGATGCCCTGTCAGGATGTAGCAAGCTTGGTTGTTCAGGTCAGTTCTTCGCCTGGCGATGTACCACGGAATGCAGTACCAGGTCGTTTTCGAAGAATACAGAGTAGTCGTCGTAGTCCCAGCGGGTAATAGGCGGATCGCCGACAGCCGGGTGTTCGCTAACCGGGTTACCATATTGCTGACGTACCTGCGCCATAGTGATACCGTTATGCGGTGTATTGACTGCCGGGGCGGACTGGATGCCCTCCATCAACAGCACGTCGGCAAGTACCGGAGTGCCACCCAGCAGGGCAAGGCCAATGACAAGCACTAGAGAGCGGATACTATCCATAGCTAACTCCTTGGTAAATATGCGAAATTCATTCGTTTTCGTGACTGCGACTATAGCACCCGGCCGTTGAATACTAAAGCAATAAATCATGTAGTGTGACGACTTTCACGGAACGCAGCTGACAACACAGCGTATCGGCTGAAACGCACGTTACCTGAAACCGGCAAAGCCCGAGGTACCCTTATCAGCAATCATCTCACACATCGTTTTGCGGTCGCGCCGATGCTGGACTGGACAGACCGGCATTGCCGCTATTTGCTGCGCCTGATCTCGCAGCATGCATTGCTGTATACGGAAATGGTTACCACCGGCGCCATACTGCGAGGTGACCGGGCAAGGTTTCTTGCCTATGACGACAGCGAGCATCCCGTCGCGCTGCAACTCGGCGGCAGCGATCCGGCCGCGCTGGCCGAATGCGCGCGCATCGGCGCAGACTGCGGTTATGATGAAATCAATCTGAACGTCGGCTGCCCCAGCGACCGGGTTCAGTCGGGCCGCTTCGGTGCCTGCCTGATGGCGGAACCGGAACTGGTTGCAGAGTGTGTCGCGGCAATGTGCCATGCAGTGACCATCCCTGTGACGGTCAAGAGCCGCATCGGGATCGACAACAGTGACAGCTACGAATCATTGGTTGGCTTTATCAAGACGATCATGGCTGCCGGCTGCGAAACCTTCATTATCCATGCGCGCAAGGCCTTCCTGCAGGGACTCAGCCCGAAAGAAAACCGCAGTGTACCGCCGCTGAAGTATGACTATGGCTACCGCATCAAGCAGCAGTTCCCGCAACTGGAAATCGTGCTCAATGGCGGCATCGGGGATCTGGATAGCGCCGCCGCCCAGCTGGCACGGGTTGACGGGGTCATGCTGGGAAGGGCGGCCTACCACAACCCTTACCTGCTGGCCGGGGTCGACCGGCGGTTTTTCAATTCTACGCGCGCAGTTCCGGGGCGCGAGGAAATCGTCCGGCAAATGCTGCCGTATATCGAAAGGGAACTGAATACCGGCACACCGCTCAAACATATTAGCCGGCACATGCTCGGGCTCTTTCAGGGGATGCCGGGAGCGCGTCACTGGCGTCGCCACCTGAGCACACGTGCTGTGAGGGCTGCTGCCGGCAGCGAGGTCATTATCGAGGCGCTGGAAAACACCACCCGGGTCGCGCGGGAGACCCGGATCACAACAGGTTATTATCAACAGCATGGATGAACTGATTTCCAACCATGAGGCCACCATCAGGCTCGGCAGTTTTCTCGGGATCTTCGCCCTCATGGCCTGCTGGGAAATTCTGGCACCGCGGCGCACGCTCACGCAACCCAAAGGGAGCCGCTGGCTGAACAACATCGGGCTGGTGGTGTTCAATACGGCACTGCTGCGCGTCGTGTTTCCGGTGGCCGCCATCGGCGTGGCAGAGTATGCACAGCTGCGGCAGTGGGGACTGTTCAACCTGGTTGAGGTGCACCCTGCCGTTGCCCTGGTGACATCCGTCATCGTGCTCGACGCGGCAATCTACCTGCAGCATGTGATGTTCCATGCCGTACCGTTGCTGTGGCGGCTGCACCGCGTGCATCATGCCGACCTCGATTTTGATGTCACCACGGGCGCCCGTTTTCATCCCATCGAGATCCTGCTGTCCATGCTGATCAAGTTTGCCGTGATCGTGCTGCTGGGACCGCCGCTGGCTGCCGTGGTGATTTTCGAGGTGTTGCTGAACGCCATGTCGATGTTCAATCACAGCAACGTGCGCCTGCCACTGGCGCTGGACGGCGTATTGCGCAGGATCATCGTCACACCGGACATGCACCGCGTGCATCATTCACACCTGGCCGACGAAACCAACAGCAACTTCGGCTTCAACCTGTCCGTCTGGGATCGCGTCTTCGGTACCTATCGC
>JASFOC010000279.1:0-4246 GCA_050116715.1 Gammaproteobacteria bacterium | reverse complement strand
GTATTAATACCTGTGTTTCTGAAAAAATACATGATTTTCATGCGATAACAGAAGAACTATTCGATACCTTGATGGTCTACCCGAGTAGTTCCGGGTTGGAAGGAGGCGGCCCGGATGGGCGAGAAAAATATTGACCAGGCACTGGTCGAGCGGGTTCAGCAGGGCGACAAGGCGGCATTCGACATTCTGGTGCTGAAGTACCAGAGCAAGATCATCCAGCTGGTCAATCGCTATGTGCACGATCCTGACGAGGCCATGGACGTGGCGCAGGAGGCCTTCATCAAGGCGTATCGCGCAATTGGCCGCTTTCGTGGCGACAGTGCGTTCTACACGTGGATTTACCGCATTGCGATAAATACCGCCAAGAACCACCTCGTTGCGAGTGGCCGGCGTCCCCCCGCGGGAGATATAGATGCGCAGGACGCGGAACAATATGAGGGTGCCACGGGTCTCAGGGAATACGCGACTCCCGAGCGCATGATACTGAAGGACGAGATTGAGAAAACGGTGGCCAGCGCCATCGACGAACTGCCGGATGACCTGAAAACCGCGATTACGCTGCGCGAGCTGGAAGGACTGAGCTACGAGGAAATTGCCCAGGCAATGGAATGTCCGATCGGCACGGTGCGCTCCAGGATTTTTCGCGCCAGGGACGCGATAGATGTGAAACTGAAACCCTTACTGGACTAGAGATACAGGCTTGTGACCATGAAAGACAAACTACACGAGCAGCTTTCCGCCCTGGTGGATGACGAACTCGCTGGGCACGAGCAGGCCCTGCTGTTGAAGCAGCTGGCTGCCGACACGGCGTTGCAGGCGCAGCTGTCACGCTACCAGCTTGCCAGCGATGCCCTGCATAACCACCTGCCGCTGCGGATTGACCCGGCATTTCATACCCGTATCCAGACTGCCCTGGGTGACGCGCTGCCGCAGCGCAGCGGCAGCAGCGTAATCCGCGCACTGCTCAAGCCGGCCACCGGCGTGGCTGTCGCGGCGTCGGTTGCGGTGGTGGCGGTAATGTCACTGCAGTCGATTCGGAGTGAGAACCCGGATAGTGCGCCGCTGCTGGCAAGTGCGCCGGATACTGGCGGCGCTACCTACCTGCGTGCAGACATCCCGCCACCGGCACCCGCGCCGCTTGCGCAGGGACTTGACGTCTATCTCGTCAATCACAACGAATATGCGGCGAACCGCGGCATGCAGGGCATGCTGCCCTATGTACGCCTTGTTGGCCAGGACATGAGCCCTGAAACCAGGAAATGACGGCGTGAGGCTGCTGGTTCCTTTGCTGCTGGTTGCCACCGGCCATGCTTTCGCTCAGGACAGCGCCCGGCAGTGGCTCGACGAAATGTCCAGCGCACTGCAGACACTCGACTACGACGGCACCTTTGTGTACCTGCATGACGGCAGGCTGGATGCCATGCGCATCATCCATCAGGTAAGCGATGGCGGCCAGCGCGAGCGCCTGGTGTCACTCACCGGCAGCGCCCGCGAGGTGCTGCGTGACGACAAGGCAGTCACCTGCATCAAGGCAGACAACAAGTCGGTGATGATCGGCAAGAGCCGGCCACGGCCACCGTTCCCGGTATTGCCAAGGGACCTTGGCAAGGCTTCCCATTACTACAATATCGAGGATGTCGGGGATGACCGCATGACGGGCTACAATGCCAGGGTGATCGCCATCACGCCAAAGGACGAGTTCCGTTACGGCTACCGCTTCTGGATTGAACAGAACACCCGCATGCTGCTGAAGTACGACCTGAGCGGCCCGGATGGCTTGCCAATCGAGCAGGTCATGTTTACCCGGCTGGGAATCGGGGCGGACATACCACAGTCCGCCCTGCAGCCTTCACTCACCGGGGACGGCTATACCTGGCACCGTCAGGAAGATGTGCGCAACCCCGCGGTGACCGCTTCCGGCGAACCCGGCTGGCAGGTCAGGCAGCTTCCGGAAGGTTTCACGCTGACGGATTTTCAGCAGAAGCGCATGCGCGAGGACGGCGAGGCTGCCAAACACATGGTGTTCAGCGATGGTCTTGCTACGGTGTCGGTATATATCGAAAAGCGCGTGCACCAGGATGACAGTCTCAACGGCCTGTCCAGCATGGGCGCCATGAATGCCTACGGTCTGATGGTGGACGGCTACCAGGTGATGGTCGTCGGTGAGGTGCCGCCGGCAACGGTCAAAATGATCGCACATTCGCTGGAGCGTGCCGGGTGATTGAAGAAACCGGCCAGATCGTCGATGTTGAGGGGGCCTTCGCCTGGGTCGAGAGTGGCCGCTCGAGCAGTTGCGGCAGTTGTGCCGCAAACAAGGGCTGCGGTACCGGTGCAATCGCAAAGGTCCTGGGGCAGCGGCGGGTACGCCTGCGTGTGCTGAACCGTATCGAGGCCCGCGTCGGTGACCTGGTGGTAATCGGGGTTTCCGAATCCGGATTGTTGCGGGGATCACTCGCGGTTTATGCGGCACCCCTGGCCGGGTTGTTTGCGGGCACCCTGGCAGGTTATATGCTGGTGAGTCAGTTTTATCCGGAATGGCCGGCTGACCCGGCTGCTATAGCCGGCGCGCTTGCCGGTTTCGTTGCCGGGCTTGCCTGGCTGCGAGGCTTCAGCCACCGAACCGCGATGAACCCGGCCTACCAGCCGGTGGTGTTGCGGCAACAGATCCGGACCGGCAGCTCCTGAGCCTGAATCTGCACAACATCCCGGTAGCAAAACCCGGGAATATCACATGATATGGAGAGGTGAATATGTTGAGGTTTAATCGCCATGCAGCCGGTGTGCTGCTGATCTGTCTTCCCCTGCTGTTGTGGGTCCAGGCGACCCGTGCCAGCGACCTGCCCGGTTTTACCGACCTGGTTAAGGCCACCAGTGCGGCTGTAGTCAATATCAGTACCACGCAGAAAGTGCACGCCGGTTTGCCGGAATTGCCGGAAGGCATGGAAATGCCGGAATTTCCCGAAGGCAGCCCTTTCGGGGAACTGTTCAAGTATTTCTTCAACCAGGAAGGCGAACCCGAATACCGGGATGCACAGTCGCTGGGGTCGGGTTTTATCATTTCCGATGATGGCTACGTGCTGTCCAATTACCATGTGGTCAAGGATGCCGACGAGATTATTGTGCGCCTGAGCGACCGGCGCGAACTGCGCGGCGAGGTCATTGGTCTTGACCAGCGCAGTGATATCGCCCTGTTGAAGATCGATGCAACAGATCTCCCGGTGGTGAAAATCGGCGAATCTGCCTCGCTGGAGGTCGGCGAGTGGGTGCTGGCGATCGGTTCACCGTTCGGTTTTGATCACTCGGCCACGGCCGGCATTGTCAGTGCCAAGGGCCGCAGCCTGCCAAGTGAAAATTACGTACCCTTCATCCAGACCGACGTCGCCATCAATCCGGGTAATTCCGGCGGGCCGCTGTTCAACCAGGACGGCGAGGTTGTTGGCGTGAATTCGCAGATCTACAGTCGCACCGGCGGTTACATGGGCCTTTCCTTCGCGATACCCATCGAGGTGGCCATGGATGTGGCGGACCAGCTCAAGACCAAGGGCAGGGTCAGCCGCGGCTGGCTGGGTGTCCTGATACAGGATGTCACCCTTGATCTGGCCGAATCCTTCGGCATGAAACAACCGCGCGGTGCGCTGGTTGCCAAGGTGTTGCCTGACAGCCCTGCCCAGGCGGCAGGCATGCGCGTCGGCGATGTCATTGTCGGATTCAACGGTCGCGAAGTGATGAACTCCGCCAACCTGCCCCCCATTGTCGGCAGCAGCAAGGTGGGGCTGAAAATACCGGTTGATATCATTCGGGATGGCCGCAAGCAGCGCATCGAGGTAACACTCGGCGAATTGCCGGATGATGAAAAGGTCGCCAGCGTCCATACGCCGCAAGCGGAAAGGACCAACCGCCTGGGTATCACTGTCACGAACCTGAGTGACGAGCAGCGGGCGGAACTGGAGCTGGATGGCGGCGTACTTGTGGGCAAGGTTGTTCCCGGGGCTGCCTCGCGGGCAGGGATTCGTGAGGATGACATCATCCTGCGGGTTGATAACAAGGATGTCAGCAACGTGCGCGAATTCACCAAGCAGGTCGAAGCGCTGCCCGCCGGGAAATCCGTGGCCTTCCTGGTGCAGCGTAACGGCAGTCCGACCTTCCTGGCCGTCAAGGTGCCGGAAACGGATTGACCCGGCGCCTCGACCACGCGCGGACACAGCTCGGTGCCGTATGTCCCGGTGCCTGACGGTTTATATCCGTC
>JASFOC010000278.1:0-4253 GCA_050116715.1 Gammaproteobacteria bacterium | reverse complement strand
AATCCGATCAGCAGGGTATCCAGGTTGCGCGTATTCAGGTTGGCCGTGAGGCGTCCCACCAGTGACTTTGTCTGGGCGCAACGCTCGTACTGGATTTCGGCGCGGCGGCGTATTTCGTCGATGGCGGCTGCCTTGAGCAGTTTGCGCACGCTGAGGAACACGTGGTTGGGAATCTGGTCGATGAAACTCTCCCAGAAGTCCTTGTCCGTGATCTTTGCACGCCAGCCGCCGCCCATGTACATCTCGAACAGGGCGACCCAGGAATGGGCCAGGTAGGTATCGACATCGGCACCGTTGGTGACATAGCCGATGGGGTTTTCATGCGTCTGTATGCCCGGCCACATGTAGGATTCCATTTTTGCGGCGATGTCGCCGTGTATCCGGCTGACACCGTTGCGGTAGCGTGAGCCGTGTATGGCGAGCGTCGTGGAACAGAACCCCATCTCCTGGCGTGGATTCTGGCCCAGTTGCAGGAAGCGCTCTTCGGTTATCCTGAGTCCCTTGATCATGTCGGAGAAGAAGGTCCGCATGTCCTGGTGGCTGAATACATCATGCCCCGCCGGCACCGGGGTGTGCGTGGTGAAGGCGGTATTTGATGCGGTGAGTTCCAGTGCGCTTTCGAAATCCATGCCGTCGCGGACAAATTCCCGGCAGCGTTCCAGGATCTGGAATGCAGCATGCCCCTCGTTGATATGCCACACCGTGGGCTGCAGGCCAAGCGCGCGCAGGGCACGTGTGCCGCCGATGCCGAGGATGATTTCCTGCTGTATGCGGGTCAGCATGTCACCGCCATACAGCTGCGCGGTGAGCATGCGATCTTCCCGTGCGTTGGCCGGTACGTCGCTGTCCAGCAGGTAGAGCCGGATATGCCCGACACGCATCAGCCAGACCTTGAGTTGCAATGCGCGGCCCGGTAGTGAAACACTCACGCTGACCTCGTTGCCCTGTTCGTCCAGCGCAGGCATCACCGGCAGGTCGCAGGGGTCGCGGCGCACCCGTTCCGCGATCTGGGTGCCGTCACAGTCGATCCGCTGGCTGAAGTAGCCCTCACGGTAGAGGATGCCGATACCAACGAAGGGCACCCAGAGATTGCTCATCGCCTTGCAGTAGTCGGCGGCCAGGATACCGAGGCCGCCGGCGTAGATCGGCATGCTCTCGTGGAAACCGTATTCCGCGGAAAAATAGGCCACCAGTTCCTTTTCACTGTCCAGGTAATTGTCGATCTTGACAGTCGGTTTCTGTTCGAGATAGGTGTCATAGGCACTCAGCACGTGGCGGTATTCCGCGAGCAGGATCGGGTCATTTGCCGCCTGGTCGAGCTTGTGCTGGCGCATGCGCCTGAGAAAAACCTTGGGATTGTGTGAGGCCGCGTTCCAGCAATCCGTATCGAGATGCCGGAACAGGCCCCTGACCCTTCGGTTCCAGCTGTAGTAGAGATCGTTGGCGAGTTCATCCAGCCGGGAAAAGCGTTCTGGCAGGACAGGCTGGATCTCCACGCTGAAGCGTGTACCGGGGTCCTGGTCCTTTTTCTGGTAACTGTCAGTCATGTGCACATCTCACTGTCCGGCCGAATACCGGCCATTGTCTGTCTAGTTGCAGGGGCTCCGCAGGGGAGCTGATTTTGACACAGCTTGCACGGAGCGGAAACGGGTAATTTACGCTGCCCCGGCACACGCTGCAGTCATGTTTCGAGCGGGCAGGCGACCGGGGTGCAGAGGGTTCTTGCGTAACCGGAAAATCTAGCAGAATATCCCGCTGGCCAGTCACGCCATTGAAATAATTCATGAAAAATTAACATTTGCCGTGTCCCTGCCGTGTTGTTTGCACCGTGAAAGTGCAGGTGATCGCGCCAGTAGTCGTGCCGGCACATGAATGAGATAATATCCGGCCGCTAATAACAGGTCTTGCACAGTGTCCAGCAAGTTTCACAAGTCCTATTCAACCCGCCCGGGCGACCGTTATCCCGCGGGGGCAACCCAGGTGCCCGGCGGGGTCAATTTTTCCATCTACAGCCGGCATGCCACGCATGTCGAACTATTGCTGTTCGCTGCCGCAGACAGTCCGCAGCCGTTCCAGGTCATTCCACTGGACCCGCGCCTGCACCGGACTTTTTTCTTCTGGTACGTGCTGGTCGAGGACCTGCCGGTCGGGATCCACTACGCCTGGCGGATCGACGGGGAGAATGATGTGCAGTTGACGGGGCGGCGCTTTGACCGGGAGAAGGTGCTGCTGGATCCCTGCGCGCGCGGTGTCACCGACAACCTGTGGGACCGCGCCCGTGCGTCGCTGCCGGGAGACAATGTAACAACCTCCATGCGCGGTGTTGTCGAGGACAGCACCTATGACTGGGAAGGCGACGAAACGCTCGGGTGTATCCGCCCGGAAAAGACCATCATTTACGAGCTGCATGTCGGCGGCTTTACCAGCCATCCCGGCGCCGCTGTCGATCACCCGGGTACCTTTGCCGGTGTGATCGAGAAGATTCCCTACCTGGTGGAACTGGGTATCACCCATGTTGAACTGATGCCTGTCATGGCCTTTGACGAGCAGGATGTCCCGCCGGGCGTGGCGGAGCTCGGGTTGCACAATTTCTGGGGCTACAGCACCCACAGTTACTTCAGCCCGCACCCCGGTTACTGCGTTTCCCCGAATGCCGGCGCCCACATGCGGGAGTTTCGCGACATGGTCAAGGCGCTGCACGAGGCCGGCATCGGCGTCATCCTCGACGTGGTTTTCAACCATACCGCGGAAGGCGGTGCGGGCGGTCCGATGATCAACTTCAAGGGCATCGGCAACGAGACCTTCTACCACCTGGATCCCGCTGACCGCAGCATCTATCGCGACTATACCGGCTGTGGTAATACCCTGAACTGCAATCATCCCATGGTGGCGAAGTTCATTCTCGAATGCCTGGAATACTGGGTCAGGGAAATGCACGTGGACGGCTTCCGGTTCGACCTCGCCAGCGTGCTGTCGCGCGGCGAGGACGGTGAACCACTGCACCATGCCCCGGTATTATGGAATATCGAGTTTTCCAACACCCTCAGCGAGACACGCATCATCGCAGAGGCCTGGGATGCGGCCGGACTCTACCAGGTCGGTGACTTTCCCGGTTACCGCTGGGGCGAATGGAACGGGCGCTACCGCGACTCCATGCGCCGCTTCGTGCGCGGCGACAAGGGACTCATCAGCGAGATCGCCATGCGCATCAGCGGCAACAGCGACCTCTACCAGGGGGATGACCGCCTGCCGACCAACAGCATTAATTTCATTACCTGCCACGATGGTTTCACCCTGTATGACCTGGTGAGTTACAACGAGAAGCATAACGAGGCGAATGGCGAGCAGAACCGGGACGGCAACAACAACGGACTGAGCTGGAACTGCGGTGTCGAGGGGGAAACAGACGACCCTCACATCCTGGCGCTGCGGCACCGGCAGGCACGGAACTTCATGGCGCTGCTGATGCTCAGCCAGGGAATTCCCATGCTGAATGCCGGTGACGAGGTACTGCGCACCCAGCAGGGCAACAACAATGTCTGGTGCCAGAACAATGAACTGGGCTGGTTCGACTGGACGTTGCTGGAAACGAACGCCGACATGCTGCAGTTTACCCGGGAGATAATCGACTTCCGCAAGCGCCATCCCTGTCTCATGCATGCGCGCTACCTGACAGGGCAGCCGCGTGAAGGGCACTGGTTCCCGGACATTGCCTGGCATGGCGAGCACCTCAATCACCCCGCCTGGGATGATCCGGATTCACGTGTCCTGGCATTCACCCTGGGTGCGATGGAGCCGTGGGAGGAGGACTTGCACGTGATCATCAACATGGGGAGGCGCCGCCTGCAGATGCCCTTGCCCGCCATTCCCGAGGGTCACTGGTACTGTGCCATCGATACAGCCCGGAATGCACCCGGGAATATCCTCAGGCCTGCCATGCAACTGCCGCTGCAGCAGCCCGCCTGCCCGGTTGCGCCACGCAGCATCCTGGTGTGCGAGGCCCGCAGGCCGGGTGACCACGATTAACCCGGCAGCCGCGCTGTTGCGCGGGCTGTTCTGTCAGTCGTCCTGGTAGTCCTCGGCGAGGTCGATTTCACCGCAGTGGCGGCTGATCTCGCGACGCGCGGCATCCCGCAGGTTCAGCGCCACCTTCCAGCCTTCGCCTGTCGGCGGGATCGGTTCTGAAACAGTAACGCCGATACGGCCGCGAAACGGGAACCAGTGCGACCCGCGCAGGATGTCGCGTGCACCCC
>JASFOC010000277.1:0-4261 GCA_050116715.1 Gammaproteobacteria bacterium | reverse complement strand
GCGGCCATCGCGCAGCAGCGGCAGGGTGTTTTCCAGTGCCCGCCAGGCGGCCTCGCGCCCGGCCCGGTCGCCGTCGAAGCAGAACACGACCTCCGGGACAGCGCGGAACAGGCGTTCCAGGTGTTCATGTGTGGTAGCTGTGCCCAGGGTGGCGACAACGTAGTTGATGTCGAACTGGGCCAGGGCCACCACGTCCATATAACCCTCGACCACGAGGATACGTTCAAGATGGCGTACCGCCTTGCGGGCCTCGAACAGGCCGTAGAGTTCCCGGCCCTTGTGGAACACCGGCGACTCCGGACTGTTCAGGTACTTGGGCGTGCTGTTGTCGAGGACCCGGCCACCAAAACCGATGGTGCGGCCGCTGCGGTCGTGGATCGGAAACTGGATGCGGTCACGGAAACGGTCGTAGGCACCCTTGCCGTCGTCGCGCGGGATGGTCATGCCAAGTTCCAGCAGGGCCTTGCGTGTCGTGTCGTCCGCATGCAGCGCGGCAGCCAGGTTTTCCCAGCCGGGCGGGGCAAACCCGATCTTGAAACGTGCGGCAACCTCGCCGCTGAGGCCGCGGTTTTTCAGGTAGTCGATCGCGCGTCCGGCCTGCGCGTGGCTGCGCAGCTGTTCCTGGTAGTAGGCCGAAATACGTTCCAGCAGGTCGTAATAGGTGCGCGCAGCGGGGGTCCTGTCCTTGTCTGCGCGTGACTCGTGGGGGACTTCAAGGCCGGCGCGCCGTGCCAGTTCCTCAACCGCCTCTACAAAATCCATGTGCTCGTAATCCATGAGAAAACTGATCACGGTGCCGTGTTCGCCACAACCGAAGCAATGGTAGAACTGTTTGGTCTGGCTGACGGTGAAAGACGGTGTCTTCTCGGTGTGGAACGGGCAGCAGGCCTTGTATTCCCGGCCCGCCTTTTTCAGCGGCACGCGCTCGTCGATGACCTCGACGATATCGGTGCGGGTCAGCAGTTCATCGATAAAGGATTGTGGGATACGGCCAGCCATGCGGATTAGGGTAAAAGGGAAACCTTTGAAAGGGAAGGTGTCGTGTCTGTTGTTTTGAATCCGGGTTTAGCCCTGCGGGCCAGCCTGCGGATGTCCCGATTCGCTCCCGGCGAACTGGACTTGCTTGCACAGGTGAGCATGTTGCGCTGAGCGCAGTAAAGCCCGACATGACAGAAATCTGTTTCTTTTTCCTGAGAATCATCCGACGTTGTGTTTCGCCCCTCCGGGCGAGGCACTTTCTCTTGCTTGCCCAAGAGAAAGTACCCAAAGAGAAGGGCACCCGGTGGCTTGTCCGTACATAAATCTGCGATTTATGCACGGATGTCCTGCGCTTCTCGGGAAAACCGGCGCTCGCGCAACTCGCGATCTCGCTACGCTCGATTACGCTCAGACAGGGCGCGAGCTTGATCCGGTTTTCCCTGCGATGCTCGGCTGCGCCAGACGGGCATCCAGCCCCACTGGTTGTAGTGTAGGAGCGCTCACCTGGGCGCAATCTTGCCCCGTCATCCCGGCGAAGGCCGGGCTCCAGTGGTGTTTGAAGGGCAGTTGATTCGGACGTATTGCCCCAAACCCCGTAGAAGCGCAGGGCAAGGCTGCGAAGCGGCCTTGTAAGCTCAAGGGGTTTGACAGCCATGCCTTCGGGGCCGCCTTTCGTTTGGATCCTTTTCTTTGGCGGAGCAAAGAAAAGGAACTCGCCCGAGGGGGCGAAATCCGGATTCAAATTCCACTGAGACGTGGAAAACTGTACTGAATATATAGGAACTGTGAGTTGCAGGTCCCGGCGTGAAGCCGGGAACAAAAACCGTATCAGCCCAACCGGGCCTTGATCAGCGCACTCACGGCAGACATATCGGCGCGACCCTGCAGCTTCGGCTTCAACTGTCCCATCACCTTGCCCATGTCCTTGATGCTGGTTGCACCGGTGGCCTGCATGGCGCTGTCGATGAGGGCGTTGATCTCGTCCTCACCGAGCTGCTCCGGAAGATAGGACTGGATGATTTCCAGTTCCATGACTTCCTGTGCAATCAGGTCGTCGCGGCCTGCCTTCTCGAACTGGCTGATGGATTCGCGCCGCTGCTTGGCCATTTTGTCGAGTACAGCCGTGACCTGCGCGTCATCCAATTCGATGCGCTCGTCAACCTCGCGCTGCTTGATTGCCGCCGTGATCAGGCGGATGGCGGCCAGGCGTGACTTGTCCTTGGCCCGCATGGCGTCCTTGACGTCCTGCTGGATGCGGTCCTTGAGGGACATGGCGGAAGGGGAATGCGTGGCGTCAGTAGAGACGCACGCGACGCGCGAGTTCGCGGGAGACCTTTTTCTGGGTGCGCTTTACAGCCGCAGCCATCTTGCGCTTGCGTTCCTGGGTGGGCTTTTCGTAGAACTCGCGGCGGCGGACCTCGGCAAGGATGCCGGCCTTTTCACAGGAGCGCTTGAAACGGCGCAGGGCGATTTCGAAGGGTTCGTTATCTTTTACACGTACATTTGGCATACAGGTTCCAGCGTCACAACTCGTTTAGTATTAAGGGACGCGCATTCTAAACATCTCGCGGGAAAAACGCAAAATTACCTTGTGTAACAAGAACCGGCGATTACCATAGGTGCCATGGTCGTACTGGGCATAGAAACCTCCTGTGACGAGACCGGCGTTGCAATCTACAGCGGCGCGCGCGGTCTGCTGGGCCATGCCCTCTTCAGCCAGATCGATCTGCATGCCCGCTATGGCGGGGTGGTGCCCGAACTCGCCTCACGCGACCACATCCGCAAGCTGCTGCCGCTGATTCGGCAAGTCATTGATGAATCTGGGATAAATGCCGCAGATATTGACGGTGTTGCCTACACGGCCGGACCGGGGCTGGTCGGCGCGTTGCTGGTCGGTGCAACCCTCGGGCGTTCCCTGGCATGGACCTGGGGCGTACCCGCTGTGGCGGTGCATCATATGGAAGGACACCTGCTGGCGCCGATGCTGGAACCGGATCCGCCGGCATTCCCGTTCCTGGCGTTGCTGGTCTCCGGCGGGCATACCCTGCTGGTGGCGGTCAGCGGTATCAGCGAGTACCGGGTACTGGGCGATTCCGTCGACGATGCTGTCGGCGAGGCCTTTGACAAGACAGCCACCCTGCTGGGACTGTCCTACCCGGGTGGACCTGCGCTGGCCGCGCTGGCCTTGCAAGGCGATCCCGGGCGGTTCCGTTTTCCCCGCCCCATGACCGACCGGCCGGGACTGGATTTCAGTTTCAGCGGACTGAAGACCTTTGCGCTGAACACCTGGCGTGATTCCGACCGGACCGACAGGGACCGGGCGGACATCGCGCGTGCCTTCGAGGATGCCGTTGTCGATACCCTGCGTATCAAGTGCCGGCGCGCGGTTGCCGCGACCGGCTTGCGGACGCTGGTGGTTGCCGGCGGCGTGGGTGCCAACCGGCAGCTGCGGGATTGCCTTGCAGGACTCATGCGTGACGAGGGCGGCAGGGTCTGCTATCCACGCCCGGCCTTTTGCACCGACAACGGCGCCATGATTGCCTACGCCGGCTACCGGCGACTGCAGGCAGGTCAGTCCGAAAGCCTCTCCATCAAGGCGCGGCCACGCTGGTCGCTGGAGGAACTGCCCCGTCCGGGCGCGGTGTAACAGTTTCCCGGCGGGCCTACTTTTTCCCGAACGAAATCCTGCCTTCCGTGCCGTTGACGAGATTGGCGATATTGCTGCGATGCCGCCAGAACAGCAGCGCGGTCAGGATGCCCATGGCGACGATGACCGGTGTCTGCGGCCACAGCCAGTAGAATCCGGCGGGCATGACCAGGATCGCCGTCAGCGCCGCCAGCGACGAGATCCGGAATACCAGTGCCATCACCAGCCACACCGCGGTGGTGAGCAGGCCGACCGGCCAGTACAGCCCATAGATGACACCCAGCGCCGTGGCAACGCCCTTGCCGCCCTGGAAACCGAAGAAAACCGGGTACAGGTGGCCGAGGAAGGCGGCCAGCGCGGTACCGGCAAGGACCGTGGCGTCAGCCTGCAGCGCATGGGCGATCAGGACCGGTATCAGGCCTTTCAGCAGGTCGCCTGCCAGTGTCAGCGCGGCGGCCTGCTTGCCGCCGATGCGCGCGACATTGGTGGTGCCGGGATTGCGCGAGCCGGTGGTCCGGGGGTCGGGCAGTCCCATGAGCTTGCAGACGATGATGGCCGTCGAGATCGAGCCGAACAGGTAGCCGCACGGCACCAGCAGGTAGGTCATGTCCATGACGGCACATTGGAAGCGGAATT